>NZ_JANSHF010000008.1:42448-103154 GCF_047461475.1 Synechococcus sp. WC10meta | reverse complement strand
TATACAACGCTGGACAAAAGCGGACTTTTGCTCCAGGTTGACGCTTTCTTCCTGCTTCCACGACCCGTAGCTAGTGGCAGAGTCCACCCCTACCACCCCGCCAGAGGGATCTCCACAGGCGTCACTTCCCCGCGAGCTGCAGGTAGGTGCTCCTTGCCCACCTAAGGCACACAGGCTAAAGACGGATCCAACTTTAGCCTAGGCAAAGTGCCTACCAGAAAAGATGTACCCGCAAGCCTACTAGCTCAGCCCATCTACGTCAAGACAGGAGGTTGGCTATGCCACAAAGTGGCTGATTGTCCAGTGAATCAAGGACCAGAGGAGAGCCCTTCTAACAAGAGCGCCCAGAGCCCAGTCGGGTGCGGGAATGCGCAGTTTTTTCGCCGCCCTAATGCCCTACAACATCTAGAAGCTTGGGGGATGGGTGTCGAAGGATCCCGCTGGAGGGATCACTTCAAGAAACTAAGTACCCCCACCCCGAGTACCATCAGCACCCAGAGCAGGGATCCCACCAAAAGGACATTCTTGGCCCGGCTCCAGTCGCTGGCCGAGCTAAGGAGCACCGGCACCGCCACCACCAACAGCAAGCTGTAGAGCACCAGCACCAACAGAGCGATTTGGAAAATGAGCATCATCTTTACGGATCCCTCCCAAAGGTTCTGTTTTGGATAAAAGCTCCCAGCAACAGCGGGCGACTACTCACTGCGCACCGGCAGCAGGGTAGATAGGATCTGACTATACCAAAACTGGGGCCCCTCCCTCTGGCCCGCCTGGCAAGGGAGCAGCTTTATTTGGATACAACCTGGATTCGGAAAGGGTTGAAGTCCGTTGCCACGTCAAAGTAGTCCTCCTGCTCCTGCTGCTTCAGCCAGCCAGTGATGGCATAGGTAAGGGGCGTACAGGCCACTTCGACACCACACTTGAACACGTAGTTAGAGAGGATGAGGCTCACTAGGTTCGGAAAAACTCCCCAGAAGGCAATGAGAATGAACAGGCCCGTATCCACTGCTTGGCCCACCAGGGTCGAGCTGATGGTGCGCGTCCACAACCAGCGTCCCCGGGTCCACACCTTCAGGCGCGCCAGCACATAGGCATTGGCAAAGCTGCCGCTCCAGTAGGCAATTAGGCTGGCCAGCACGATACGGGGGGTAAGGCCGAGGATCTGGTCGTAGGCTTCCTGGTGGGGCCAATCAGGGGCTGCCGGCAGGGATCCCACGATCATCAAGGTCACGGACATCAGGGCTGCCGAGAAAAACCCCAGCCAGATCACCCGCCGCGAGCGAGCATAGCCGTAGACCTCGGTGAGGATGTCGCCGAAAATGTAGCTGAGGGGGAAAAGAATGGTGCCGCCATCGAAGGTAAAGGGCCCCAAGAGCACGATCTTGGCCGAGGCGATGTTGGAGATGAGCAGCACCGCCACGAACAGGGCCGTCACCGCATCCAGGTGTCGGTAGGCGCGCTCAAAGCTTTGCTCAGCCATCAAGACCCCCCAACAGTTTACGGATATGCCGCAGCTCTTTGACGATTAGGGCTAAGCCCTGGCTGTGCCGTTCCACTTCGCTGGTGAGCTTACGGATTTGCTCTTCTAGGTTAGCGCTGTGAGACTCCTGACGATCTAGGCGCTGGTTGAGGTTGGCAAGCCGCGTCACTACTTCCCGCTGGATCAGGTTTTCCGTACCTTGGATAAGCAGCGTCTCGATGGCGGTGAGCTTGTTCAAGAGCAACTGGGTGTTGGTTTCCGATCCCGCTTCCGCTGCCGCCGCAGGAGTCACCTGCAGGGCCTTTTGGATTTGAGCCAGAAGAGTCTCCGCTTCAAACGGCTTTTCGATAAAATCGAAGTCGACAAAAGGCTCAGGGATGCGGGCCGTTACTTGTTCCTTCATCCCCGACATCATGATAACGGGGGTATTTTTCAGACTGTCTTCGCGGCGGATGGCTTGGAGGGTGTCGTAGCCATCCATCTTGGGCATGACAAAATCCAGCAGGATCAGGTCGGGGTGATGCTTTTTGGCGACCTCCAAGCCCGTCGGTCCGTCTTTGGCCTCCAGCACCTGGAAATGGTCAGCCAGGATGCTGGCCACCATCTTGCGGATCATGATGCTATCGTCAATGACCAACACCGTTTTGGTCGTCATGGCTTTTCCCATCAGTTCAGCCTGATCTGCCCCTTCCTTGAGCTCAGGAGGCAAGTGGAAACCCACCATTAGAGTACTCTCCTGCTTGGCGGAGGTTGTGCTCAGGGATCCAATTTGCCGGCTTCTCTTGCCGCCTAGCGGTTGTCGGCCCACCCTGGCCGCCTTGCTATAATCTACTATCGCATTGTAAACAAACGTTAAGAACCCGTTTGCACTGGCAGGGTCATGAGCTTCCAGTTAAGCCCCGAGCTGTCGCTGCCTATCCCATCGCCGGTGGGGGAGGCTGCTTACCGTGCCTTTCAGTGGGGCAAAAACCTCTTCGGCTTTGCCCACAAGGTCCTCTCCACCCAAGCTGCCGAACTGATGCTCTCTGCCCTCAGGGAGCTGCAGAGCTTTGTCTCCGGCAAGCCTCTGCCACCGCGGGAGCGGGTGAAGGTGAGCGCAGCTACTTTGCAGGAGTTGCGGGCTCGCTACGAGCGACTTCTAGAAGTTGATTGGCAAGATGCGGAAGCAGGCTACTACCCTCACGCGCTTCTCTTCGACAACCCCTGGCTGGACTTTGCCCGCTATTACCCAGCGGTGTGGTTGGAACTGCCCCAGATTGCCCGACGGGTACACGGCCGGCGCTACCAAGAGTTTTCTCCAGACATCTCCACAGAGGGCTACCCAAAATACTACCTTCAGAACTTCCACTACCAAACCAACGGCTACCTGAGCGATCGCTCGGCTGAGCTCTACGACTTGCAGGTGGAGTTGCTGTTTGGGGGTACGGCGGATGCGATGCGGCGACGGGTGATCCGCCTGCTCAAGGATGCCCTCGATCCCAACCTATCTGCTCCCCACATCCTCGACGTAGCCTGTGGCACAGGGCGGATGCTGCGCCTTTTGCGGGGATCCCTGCCCAAGGCGGCGCTGTATGGCTTGGATCTTTCTCCTGCCTATCTGCGCAAGGCCAACCGGCTGTTGCAGGAGTTGCCCGGGGAGCTGCCGCAGCTTATTCGCGCCAACGCCGAGGCCATGCCCTACGCTGACGCTTTCTTCGATGCAGTTGTCAGCGTTTTTCTTTTCCACGAGCTGCCTGGCCCGGTTCGGCAAAACGTCATCAACGAGATCAGCCGGGTGGTGAAGCCAGGGGGCGTGGTTGTCGTCTGCGACTCGGTGCAGCTGCTGGATTCGCCGGAGCTGGAGGAGACGATGGAAGCTTTTGCGCAAACCTTCCACGAGCCCTACTACCGCGACTACATCCGCGACGATCTGGGAGCGCGCCTGCAGCGGGCAGGCTGTGAGGTGTTGCGCCGAGAAACCCACTACGTTAGCACTTACCTCTTGGCCCGTAAGAGTTGAGCGCCCTTGCCAAAAGCTCAAGAAGAGATTCGCAGTAGTCTACCTAGGGGTATAGTAGTAGCAGGCACCAAACTTGATACGAAGCCAGGCCACCGAGCCCTTGGGCGGGAAGGTGGTTGGTATCCATATCCTTTACTTAGGCTCATGTCTCCTCCCTATGGATCCCTCCGTGCCGGCATCACTGCACTGAAGCAGGAGCGCTACCTAGAGGCGATCAACCTTCTTGAGTCTTTCTGCTACTGCTGCTCGATTCAAGGGAGCTCGCCGCGCCAGGGGGAGCGCAGTAGCTCCAGGGTAAGCTCGGAGGAATGTGCTCTGGCTCGAGTGGCCCTGGTCATAGCCTATCAGGGCAGTGGCGACTTGGAGCGATCGACAGCCCTCTGCCAGGAGCTGCTGGAGCAGGGGGAGACTCCTTCAACTCCCCCCTGGGCACGGGAATGGGCAGCGCAGGCTCTTGCTACCCTCAAGCAGGCAGCAGAACACCCTATGCCCCCTGAGGAGGTGATGGCACGGTTGCCTGTCCTCCAGCAGTTGGAGGCCTGTCAGCCTCGCTGTAGCTCTCGCGACCCGGCCCCCTATCTGCTCAAGGCCACCCACTGACTGGCTGAATTTAAGAAGCTGGACTTTGGCAGCTAGGTTCTATCCTTTTCGCAGTAGGAAAGCTCCGAAAGTATGCCTGCCACTGAGCCCACTACCTATCACTTCATCGTTGGCAGTCTAGATTTTTTGCGGTCTGAACCTCTGGAGGAGGTGCTGGAGGAGCGTCGGCGACATTACGCGGAGCAGCATCGCCCCATTGATTTCCACTGGGTGCCCCAGCCAGCTTTCATGGAAGCTCCCGAGTTAAAACCCCTGCGCAACAAGTTGAAGGAGCCGCTGGGGGCAGTGGTCTCGACTAACGAGAATTTCATTCGCTGGCTGGCGGTGCGCCTTGGCTTTGTGGAAAAGGGCAGCTTTGTGGCCCCCAGTGAGTCGATTCCGGATCCCTTGCGCTCCCTGTCGTTGTCGGAAAGCTGAGAGGCTTGTCCCCATTGCTGCCTTGGCACCTTGCTGCGCCCAGAAGGACAAGCTGGGCAGCGAGGGGTAAGCTGCCCTAAAGGTGGCCGGAGAGGCGGGTTTGATTGCAGGCTAGGTCAAAATTTAAGATTAGGGCTTAGGGCACCTCTCCCGCCCCAGCAGCAGCAAGGCTGTCGGGCAGCAGGAAAGGTGGGGGAGGGAGATAGGCTGGGCGGGGGCACCATGACTTGGGAACAACGAAGGGACTGGCTGCAAGAGGGAGCGGAGCTCTACTTAGTGTCAACAGCGGCTATGGAGACGCTGAAGTCAGAGGAGCTGGGTTCTCCCCTTGAGCCGATAACAAGCCCTGCCTCTAGCTTGCCAGGGGGCCCAGCCGGGGATCCCTTGCCAGAGCCGCCTCCCGAGGATCCCAAAGAGAACAGCCCAACGGAGAAGCTAGAACAGGCGGATCCCCCTTTCTCAGGGACAGGCCTGGGAAACTTCGCGGCTGTGCTGGGCCGACGCAATTTCCTGCTGCTGTGGATGGGGCAGGTGTTTTCCCAGCTGGCCGACAAGGTGTTGTTGGTGCTGCTGATTGGGGTGACCTCCAAGCGGTTTCAGCCAGAGGGGGCTTCCATCAGCGGCTGGGTAGCGGCGGTTATGCTGGCCTTTACCCTGCCGGCAGTGTTGTTGGGCAGCTTGGCAGGGGTATTCGTGGATCGCTGGCCTAAGAAGGCCGTGCTGGTGCTCTCCAACGTGGTGCGCGGCATCCTAGTGCTGCTGCTGCCGCTGCTGCTCTGGCTGACGGCGGGGCGTGACCTTTGGCCAGGGATCCCTTTGGGCTTTGGCGGGCTGCTGCTGATTAGCTTTGCCGTCTCTGTCTTGACCCAGTTTTTTGCCCCTGCCGAACAGGCCACTCTGCCGCTAATCCTGCCCAGGCGGGAGCTGTTGGCGGCCAACTCCCTCTACACTACGACGATGATGGCTTCGCTGGTTGTCGGCTTTGCCATTGGCGAGCCGCTGTTGACGCTGGCGGATCGTTGGGTGCGCGCCTGGTTGCCTGGCTGGGAGGTGGGGCCAGAGCTGTTGGTGGGGGGAGCCTACCTTTTGGCGGGATCCCTGCTGCTGCTGTTGCAACCGCACGAGAAGCTAGACTCCCGCTCCTGGGAAGCTCCCCATCTCTGGGAAGATCTCAAGCTGGGCCTACAGTACATCGGGCAAATGCCCCTGGTCCGCGCAGCCCTGCTGCAGATGGTGGTGCTCTACTCGCTGTTTGCAGCGCTGGCGGTCTTGGCAGTGCGGATGGCGGAGGTGATGGCGGAGCTGGAAGCCGATCAGTTTGGAGTGTTGCTGGCTGCTGCCGGTCTAGGCATGGGGATTGGCGCCTTTTGGGTAGGGCACATAGGCCGAGGAGTAAGCCGTCGGGCCTGGAGCGGGCTGGGATCCCTCCTGCTGTCTCTGGCGCTGGTGGCTTTGTCGTGGACAGAGAGGAAGCTGTTTCCCAGCTTAGCCTGGATTGCCCTGCTGGGCTGTGGAGGGGCTTTGGTGGCGGTGCCGATGCAAACTCTGCTCCAGGAGGAAACTCCTGAACATCTGCGGGGCAAGGTGTTTGGGTTGCTCAACAATGCCGTTAACATTGCCCTCAGCTTGCCGCTGGTGTTGACAGGGGTAGCGGAAACCTATCTGGGCCTTTCCTGGACGTTTCTTGCCCTGGCAGTCTTAAATGCGTCGGCAGGAATGTACTTCTGGAGTTTGTTGAATAGAGAGGCTTGACTTCTTCGCCAGCTCTAGCTATGTTGCTCCTTCCCAGCAGCGGTGCCGGCCTCCCCAAGCCCTCCGCGCCGCTGACGGCAGTGCAAGGCAGAGCTTAGGAGCAGCCCCATAGCTACGCGCCGTCCTGCTGTCGGGCTGCTGCTAGCTTTCCCCCGCCAGGCAGCAAGCAAAGCGAGGATCCGCGTCTGCTAACCTTATGGGAGGTTTAACCGTTCTAGCAGCGTAGGGATCCACCCATGCACATTGCCTGGATAGGCAAGAAAACACCCTTTTGTGGCAACGTCACCTACAGCCGCGAGGTAACCAACGGCCTTTTGGAGCGGGGCCATCAGGTGAGCTTTTTCCACTTCACCAACGAAGAGGCCGCCGCTGAGGGGGGATCCCGTCCGGGGAGCAACTGGCGTGCCGAGCTGGAGGGGCGGGATGTCTCTCTGCCCTGTCTCTACAAGTCGCAGATCTACACGATCCCGGCTCCCAACGCCCGGCGGTTGCTGGAGCAAGCCCTGCGGGAATTGCAGCCGGATTTGGTGCATGCTTCTTTGACCATTTCGCCCATTGATTTTGCGTTGCCGGAGATCTGTGCTGAGCTCAACCAGCCCCTAGTGGCCACTTTCCACCCAGCTTTTGACCGACGGCGGCGCAACATCGCCTCCCGCACCCAATACTTGGCCTATCAGCTCTATGCCCCCTGTTTGGCCCACTACGATCGCACCATCGTCTTCTCGGAAACGCAGCGCCAGGTCCTGGTCAAACTGGGGGTGGGCAGCGAGCAGGTGGTGGTCATTCCCAATGGCGTCGATGTTGACAAGTATTCGCCGGGGCCCTCCACCCTCAAGCAACGGCTAGGGCTAGAGCGGGTCTTCGTCTACCAAGGGCGGATCTCGCCGGAAAAGAATGTCGAGGCCCTGCTCAAAGCCTGGAAGCAGGCTCAAATGGGGGAAAAGTGCGGCCTGCTCATTGTGGGGGATGGACCCCTGCTCAATACCCTCAAGCCCTTCTACACCCGCCAGCACGGGATCTACTGGCTGGGCTATGTTGCCGACGAGCAGGAGCGCATTGAGATCTTGCGGGGATCCGACGTGTTCATTCTCCCCTCCTTGATCGAGGGGCTGTCTTTGTCGCTGTTGGAGGCGATGGCCTGTGGGGTAGCGGCGGTGGCCACTGACGTCGGCGCCGATGGCGAGGTTCTGGCAGACGGAGCCGGGATCCTGTTGGATCCAAGCCGAGTGACGGTGGAGCTGCAAACGCTATTGCCCCTCTTGCGGGATCAGCGGGAGTTTACCCAACTGCTGGGAATGAAAGCCCGCCAACGGGTTCTGGAGCGCTACACCCTCAGCCACAACCTCAGCCTCCTAGAACAGCTCTACCGAGAGGTGTGTCAGGGATCCCGTCAGCCCAAAAGGGCGTAGCCGCCAATAACCTCGACAACATCTCGACAACATTAACTCAAGCAGAGCTCTTGGGAGAAGACGGGGTAGAGCCTGTGCTATCTTTGCTAGACTGCATCGTTATGTTTCTGAGGGATTGGCTCTACCTTCCCCATGGAGGAGCACAGCCCGCAAAAAGCTTTACCGGCCCAGCCGCCCGCCGGGCGGGCAGGTTTGTCCTGGTCGGACTCCTTGCTTCCTCCCAAAGTTCTGCCTGCCTCGCTGCCGTCCACAACCGACCCGAGCACTCCCAGCTCAGGGCAGGAGGATCCCCGCTCTAGGCTTGGCACTGCCAAGGAGAAGGAGCCGCCAGCCCTCTTGCCCAGTCGGGCCAACAAAGCTGAAGTGGGGGCAGACCAGCAGTCGATGCTGTACTTGTTGGGAGGATTGGCTTTTGCCCTGCGCTCCTTCAATAACCTCAACCAGATCCTGGAGTTCACGGCTTTTGTGGCCAGCCAACTCACTGGGGCTGAGGGGGGAGCGCTGGTGTTGTTTAACCCCAACGGCACTATTCAACTGGATCAACTGCACTGTTTCGATCTCGAGCGCCGCGAGCAGATTCGCGCCGAGATGGAGCAGATTGCCCAGGCCCTATCGGCTCAGGAGCCTCTTCTCAAACTAGAGGGATCCCTGGCGGTGAAGATCCCAGCTCTTGAACATCTTCTGGACGAGCGTCTGCGCCAGAGCCTGGGGCCGGATGGGCGCCTATTTGGCACGCCGCTGTTGATCCGTAACTCTGTCCAGGGTCGCTTGTACGTCTTCAGCCGCCAGCCCAACTACCACTGGACCGAGCCTCGCCAGCAACTTTTGCGCCTAGTGGCTGACCAAGCGGGTGTAGCCATCGAGAATGAGCGCCTGCGGACAGCCTTGCGCCGCAGAATGGCCCTGGAAAAAGAAATGGAGATCGGCTCCTACATCCAGACCCAACTGTTGCCCCGCCAATACCCCCAAGTTCGGGGCATTCGACTGGCAGCCCGCTGCCGCGTAGCCAGCAAAGTGGGGGGCGACTACTACGATTTCATCAAGATCCCGAAGGGGCCTGCCTCTGCAGAGCCGGCCAGCAACCGGGTGGAACCGCCTGAGCCCTCCGCAGACTCTCGCCTAGCGATTGTCATTGGGGATGTCATGGGCAAAGGTGTACCTGCCGGGCTGCTAATGAGCATGACCCGCGCCATGGTGCGGGCAGAAGCTCTTAACGGCCACTCGCCGGCCCGCGTTCTCCAACATCTCAATCGGGCCATGTACAGCGATCTCAAAAACTCCAGTCGCTTTATCAGCCTGTTTTACTCGGAGTACGATCCCTGCTCCCGTCGCCTGTGCTTTGGCAACGCCGCCCACAACCCTCCCCTCTGGTGGCAGGCCCGCACCCGTGAGATTCAGCCTTTGGATACAGAAGGGGCGCTGATTGGCTTGGAGGAGCACAGCCAATACTCAGAAAGCTGTGTGCAACTGCAGCCAGGAGATGTTGTAGTCTACTACACCGATGGCTATATTGAGGTTGCCAATACCCGCGGGGAGCGGCTGGAGACTGCCGGTCTAATGGATGCTATCCAGCGGGCTGCCAGCTGCTACGAGTCGCCAGAGGAGATCCTGGAAAGTCTCTTTGCGCAGATGGATGCTTTCCGAGGCCGCCAGGGAGTCCACTTTGTTGTCCCAGAGCCAGCGGTGGAGCTAGAGCTCCTGTTCCGGGAGGAAATTTCCCTGCGACCTATGCCGGTGGACGATACCACCCTGGTGGTGCTGAAGGTGTTGCCGGAGCCTGAGGCCGCCTAGCTCCAGAAGGTCTGTAGTTGGATGGCCAAGGGTAGGGCTACCGTTTGCGCTAGTGGGACGGAACCTCACCTGCCCTAGTGTGATGTGCAGAGTTTACAGTACTCTCTACCTAGGGGAATTTGTCCGTCTTTACTTGAGCTTTACCGGAGGTATGGGCATGAACTTCACTTCCTCTTACCTGCCAGCTCCGCCCGCCTTGCAGACAAAGGCCATCGTTGCCCAGGTGTTCCGCCAAGATGTGCTGGGCGATATCCGCAAAGGTTGGAACAACTTTGTGGAATCAGGCCAAATTTGGGCGCTTCTGATAGGGCTGGTGGCGGGCTACATGCTCAAGAGCATCACCAGCTCCCACTAAGGCTAGGTGGGCTTTGGCAGGGGTCTTCTAGCCGTTGCAAGGCAGGCTTTTGTTTCCACGGCAGTCATCTGGTTCCTATGCCTGAGCCAACCTCACCTTCCACCCCCCGTCCCTGGAGCAGCCGCTTCGAGGGATCCCTACACCCCCAAATTGCCCGCTTCAACGCCAGCATAGGCTTTGACATTCGCCTTTTGCCCTACGATGTGGCCGGATCCCTGGCCCACGTGCAGATGCTGGGGGCATGCGGCATCCTGAGCCGGGAAGAGGCGGAGCAAATCCGGCAAGGGCTGGAGCAGATCCAGAAAGAGGCAGCCGAGGGGAGTTTTCAGCCTGACCCAGAGGCTGAAGATGTCCACTACGCCGTCGAGCGCCGGCTGGTAGCGTTGGTAGGGGAGGTGGGGAAAAAGCTGCACACCGGCCGCTCCCGCAACGACCAAGTGGCCACCGACTTGCGCCTTTACCTGCGGGATCAAATTGACGTCATCCGCCATTCTCTCTGGGAGCTGCGAGGGGTTTTGCTGGAGTTGGCTAGCCAGCACGTGGAGACAATCCTGCCCGGCTACACTCACCTGCAGCGGGCCCAGCCCGTTAGCCTAGCCCATCACCTTTTGGCCTACGAAGAGATGTTCTGGCGGGACTGGCAAAGGCTGGGGCGAGTGCGGGAGGAGGTCAACGTCTGTCCCCTGGGATCCGGGGCGCTAGCCGGTACTTCCCTGCCCATCGACCGGCAGTTTGTTGCTCATCTGCTGGGGTTTGAGCGCATCAGTGCCAACAGCCTGGATGCAGTGAGCGACCGCGACTTCCTCGTAGAGTTCCACGCCGCCGCCAGCTTGATCATGGTTCACCTTAGCCGCCTCTCCGAAGAGATCGTCCTCTGGGCCTCGCAGGAGTTTGGCTTTGTCACCCTCACTGATACCTGTGCTACCGGCTCTAGCCTTATGCCCCAGAAGAAAAACCCCGACGTGGCAGAACTGGTGCGGGGCAAAGCCGGGCGGGTGTTTGGGCATCTGCAAGCCCTCCTGGTTACCCTCAAAGGGCTGCCCCTGGCCTACAACAAAGACTTGCAGGAGGACAAGGAGGGGCTTTTTGATACTGTCGATACTGTCAAAGCCTGCCTAGAGGCGATGCGGATCCTCCTGCGAGAAGGGATCCAGTTCCAAACCCAACGCCTGGAGGCCGCGGTGCAGGCAGACTTTTCCAATGCCACCGATGTAGCCGACTACCTGGTGCGCAAAGGAGTGCCTTTTCGCACTGCTCACGACCTGGTGGGGCGGATTGTGCGCACCTGTCTTGCGGAAGGGATCCTGTTAAAGGATTTGCCCCTGGAGCGCTGGAAAAGCTTTCACCCGGCCTTTGAGGAGGATATCTTTACGGCCATCGATCCCCGTCAGGTTGTGGCTGCGCGGCTTAGCCCCGGGGGAACCGGTTTTGCCGCAGTGCGGCAGGCCCTGCAGCGAGCCCATGCCCGCCACCAGCAACCAGACTAGCGTAAACTCTGGCTCAGCCCACCCTAGGAAGAGCTCCATATTGGAGGCAGGATGCAATTCTAAGCCACCTCCCTGCCCCCCTTTGCTCTGGGGGAAGTGGTAGAAGCCAACACCGCCACCTTTGTGGCCCAGGTCCTTGAGCTGGAACGCCTGGCCTTCCCGACCCTGCCTGCTCTATCTACGGAGTGGTTTGCTATGCAGCCATCACGCCTGTTGACCCAGTTCACCGACCCAGAGCTTTGGGTCTTTCCCCCAACAGCTGCGGGAGCAGCAACCCCAAGTTTTAGCGACTTCCGCGCCGCCATCGCCGGCTTTGTCAGTATCTGCCGCCGCGCCCGTCCCTATTCCTGCTCTGAGGGCAAGATGTGGGAGTAGTTTCTGTACACCCTGCTGCGCCTCAACGGCATTCCCAACAAGGAGTTGGTGGTTGCTGTCATCCGCCAGCCCTAGAGATCGCCACTGGTTAGTGCAGGCAGGGCGGCAGTTGAGCTGGCTGCGGCGGGAGGGTTACGAGCGCCTGAGTGCAATTTTACGAAAGATTGAAGCCTAGGCGAAGAAATATTGAGAACAGCTCTGAATCATGCCGAAATAGCCTCTGAGGATGGTAGCCTGAAACAGACTCTGGGAAACACTCTTTACCTTCTCTTGGGTTGAAATGTCTAACAAGTTTAACCCCTTTGACAAACCCTCCAAGGGTAATTGGGCAGGCCGCACTTTTTCTGCTGCTGTTGGCGCCTCCTTGGCTGCTGGGGTTTGCATAGCTCACGGCAAGCCCCTTCTCTTCTCGCTGCTGGTGGCCACTTGCGCAACGGTGTTTACTCTCATCTGTGACGAAATGGAGTGGATTTAAGCCTAGCAGTAGCTTTGCCTTCTCCCACAGCCAACATTTCTACTATCATTTTGTGCGATAAAAGCTGAAAGAAGATCGTTAAAACCCAACCTAAAGAGAGGGATTCTTGTTCCTCCGCTTCGACTTCGGGGGCTGCAGGATCCCTCTTCATCTGTTCTAGTGGGCGTGTGGAGGTGGAGCTGCCACCAGGTTGCCTGTTGACAGAGCTAAAGTGGGGCAGGTCTTCACGACAAGGGCGGCTATAGTCTCTGTTGAGAACCCTGCCGACCAAAGGCCCTCCGGAGCAGATTAGTCCATTGCCCTTGATCCCATGGCTTCCCCTCCTCTGGTTTCTGTAATCTTGGGTACGCGGCCCGAGGCCATTAAGCTGGCTCCAGTGATCCAGGCCCTGCGGGCCAGTCCCTACCTGCGCACCGAGGTCGTCCTGACGGGGCAACACCGAGAGATGGTGGATCAGGTGATGCGGCTTTTTGGCCTCCAGGCGGACTGGGACTTGGGGATCATGCGGCCTCGCCAAAGCCTAGCTGATATTACCGAAGCCACCCTGCGCGGCCTAGAACCCTACTTGCAGGGGAAACAGCCCCAACTGGTTTTGGTTCAGGGTGACACCACCACAGCCTTTGCTGCCGCCCTGGCTGCTTTTTACCAACGCATTCCCGTGGGGCATGTGGAAGCCGGTCTGCGCACCGACGATCTTTACCACCCTTTTCCCGAGGAGGCCAACCGCCGCCTCATCTCCCAGTTGGCTACCCTCCACTTTGCCCCCACGCCGCAGGCCGTGGAAAACCTCAAGCGCAGCCACGTGGTGGGATCCATCTACTGCACGGGCAACACCGTCATCGATGCCCTACAGCAGGTGGCTTCCCTTGGGATCCCTTGTCCTATCCCCGGCCTAGACTGGGAGCGCTATCGCGTTTTGCTGGTTACCATACACCGGCGGGAAAACTGGGGGGATCCCCTTCAAGCCATTGCCAAGGCTCTCCTGCGACTTTTGGCTGAGTTCCCTGATACGGCTATTCTTTTACCTCTCCACCCCAACCCAGTCGTGCGGGAGCCCCTGCAAGCGCTTTTGGGATCCCAGGAGCGGGTCTTTCTCACTGATCCCTTGGACTATCCCTGCTGGGTAAGCGCCATGCAGCGCTGTACTTTCATTCTCACTGATTCGGGTGGCATTCAGGAAGAGGCCCCTGCCCTGGGCAAGCCGGTGCTGGTGCTGCGGCAAACCACTGAACGCCCCGAGGCGATTGCTGCTGGCACCGCCCGCCTGGTCGGCACCCACCCCGAAAAAATCCTGGAGGCGGCTCGGGAGTTGCTTACCGACCCTCAAGCCTACGCCCGCATGGCACAAGCCAAAAACCCCTTCGGTGACGGCACAGCCGCCCAGCAAATTTGCCGCCTCATCGAGAGTCAGTTCACCTCAAGAGCTAGTATTCTAAGCGGAGATTAGCTTACAGGAAGACACCAGCCTGTTTTAAGGGCAACAGTCTATCTCCTTCAGCTCTATGTACTGTAGAGCATATGGGTTCGTAGGCAAGTTAGCATTCCTAGAAAGCTCAACTTCAAGGGGGGATGCGTAAGTAAAGTAGCGAACATAAAAGAGCCTAGACTATCCCAGTGAGGCCTTTTGGAAGCTGTTACCTGGCAAAAAACGTTTTTAACATTGGCAAAGAAGGGGAGTTGCCTTAGGATCGGCTAGGATGTTTAGCATTGGCTAGGATAATAAAGATATCCTGAGGGCTGATATGCCATCCAGTTGGTCTTATACCTCCTCCCCTCGTCCTGATCAGGGTCTGGAGCAGGCCCACTCAGCTTCCTCCTACTCCAGCAAGCCCTCCACGGGCGAAGGGCTGGCAGCCAACTTTGAAGGGAACGGGGCTCAGACTAAGGCGGCAGGTTATCCAGAGGAAAGCATGCTGAGCAATGCCGCAAAAATCAAGGTCGTGGGGGTGGGGGGAGGAGGTGGCAACGCAGTCAACCGGATGGCAGCTAGTAATCTCAAGGGCGTCGAGTTTTGGAGCATCAACACCGATGCCCAGGCGCTTGCCCAATCCTCAGCGCCAACAGTAAACCGTCTGCAAATCGGGCAAAAGCTAACTCGTGGACTAGGGGCAGGCGGCAATCCGGCCATTGGTCAAAAAGCGGCCGAGGAGTCCAGCGAGGAAATTGCCGCCATTCTCAAAGGGGCAGATCTGGTCTTCATTGCTGCTGGCATGGGAGGGGGCACAGGAACAGGGGGAGCGCCGGTGGTGGCCCAGATTGCCAAGGCTAGCGGCGCCCTGACCGTGGGAGTGGTGACGCGGCCTTTTTCTTTTGAGGGCAAGCGGCGCGCCAAGCAAGCTGAAGAAGGGATCCAAGCCCTGCAGGAGGCAGTGGATACCTTGATTGTAATCCCCAACGACAAGTTGCTCTCGGTAATCTCTGAGCAAACCCCCGTGCACGAAGCCTTTCGCGTCGCCGATGATGTCCTCCGCCAGGGAGTGCAAGGTATCTCGGACATCATTCTCATCCCCGGCATGATCAACGTGGATTTTGCCGATGTGCGCAGCGTCATGGCCGACGCCGGGACTGCCCTGATGGGCATTGGGATGGGATCCGGTAAGTCCCGTGCCCGCGAAGCCGCCATTACTGCTGTGTCCTCTCCCCTTTTGGAAACCTCCATCGAGGGGGCCAAGGGCGTACTCTTCAACATCACGGGCGGACTGGATCTGTCGTTGCACGAGGTAACGGTAGCAGCGGAGATCATCGCCGAGGCTGTAGATCCAGAGGCCAACATTATCTTTGGCACGGTGCAAGACGAGCGCATGCAAGGCGAGGTGCGCATCACCGTTATCGCCACAGGTTTTGACCGCTCGCGATCGGCTGCTAGCCCTCCCGCGGCGAAGACCTCCACCGCTAACTTAGGGGGAACGCGCAAGCCCTCCTCAGAGCCAACCCCTCGGCAGCCCCCTGAGCCTGAGCCCCCGACTTCTGGGGGGTTGGACATCCCCGAGTTTTTACGCCGCCGCCGTCCCACCCTCTAGCCAGGGGAGGGGACAATGCTGCGGAAAGCTTTGGAGGTGGGGAGGAGTCATGAACATTGTTGTACTAGCGGGAGGCCGTTCGGCAGAACGGCAGATCTCCTGGGTAACAGGGAGAGCCTGTAAGCGGGCTCTGGAGGACTTGGGTCATCGGGTCAAGCTCATCGACCCGGAGGAAGATTTGCCCCTGCGTCTCTGGCAGGAACGGCAATCTGGCTGCGACTTCGTCTGGATTGCCCTGCATGGTCCGGGTGGCGAGGATGGTGTGGTGCAGGGGATGCTGGACTGGCTGGGCCTGCCCTACCAGGGATCCGGGCCGCTGGCCAGCGCCCTAGCTATGGACAAGCTGGTCTCCAAGCAGATCTTTCGTGCCGAAGGGGTCCCTACCCCTGACTGGTTGGTCTGGGATGAGGCACAGCCGCTCTCCTGGGCTGAGTGTGCGGCGCGCTTGGGATCGCCGCTGGTGGTAAAGCCCAGCAACAGTGGCTCGACGCTGGGGATCAGCATTGTGCAGGATGAGGAGTCGTTTGCCCAGGGGCTGGAGTTGGCCCGCTCGATCTCAGCGCGGGTTTTCCTGGAGCGCTACATTCCTGGCAAGGAGATTACCCTTGCTATTCTCTCCGGCCAAGTTCTGCCGGCCATTGAGATCATCCCGGCGCGGGGGGATTTCTACGACTACGAAGCCAAGTACGCCCCCGGCGGCTCGCGGCACTTGATCCCCTGTTCCCTCAGCTCGTCAGGATTAGCCCGCTGTGAGGCCGTGGGCCTCGAGGCCTATCGGGTGCTGGGGTGCGAGGGTTTGGCGCGGGTGGATCTGCGGGTGGACGCCGACGAGAACCCCTGGGTGCTGGAGGTGAATACCTTGCCTGGCATGACTCCTACCTCCCTCTGTCCTGAGGCAGCGGCGGCTCTGGGCTGGACGTTTACAGAGCTGGTAGACCGGATCTTGCAAGATGCCCTGCAGAGAGCGGCTGCAACTCGCTCAGCCTTGCCTGCATCTCGGTCTTCTCCGCTGGGTTCGCCAGCCTGATAGGAACGCTGGCTTTCTGGTAGCAGCGCCTCCAAAAGTGGCGGCAGCGGCTTCGGGGTAAAATTGGGCAGAAAGGCCCCCGGCAGAGGGGGTTTCCCTGCAAAGGCAGGGCAGCGGTGGGTTCTATGCAAGAAAAAACCATTGTCCGCAATTATTTCAACACCGTTGGCTTCGAGCGCTGGCGCCGCATCTACGGCGAAGAGGAAGTCAACTTCGTCCAAAAGGACATCCGACTGGGCCATGCCCGCACGATTGAAACGGTGTTGCAGTGGCTGGGGGATCCCTCCGGTTTGCGCATTTGCGATGCCGGGTGTGGGGTGGGCAGCCTTAGCCTGCCTCTGGCTGCTCGTGGGGCGCAGGTGTTTGCCAGCGACATTTCCGAACAAATGGTCAACGAAGCACGTCGCCGGCAGCAGATCGAGCTGGGATCCCTGGACAACCCCCAGTTTCAGGTCTTGGATCTGGAGGAGCTAACGGGGCAGTACGATGTTGTCATCTGCCTGGACGTGATGATCCACTACCCCGAAGCCGACGCCCTGCGCATGCTTAAGCACTTGACCAGCCTGGCCAAGTCCCGCCTGATCTTCAGCTTTGCTCCCAAAAGCCCCTGGCTGACGCTGCTCAAGAAAGTAGGGGAGTTCTTCCCTGGATCCACCAAAACCACCCGTGCCTACCTCCACCGCGAGGCCACCTTGGTCAGCCACCTTGTCGGGTGGGGCTGGAAAGTCCAGCAACGACAAGCCATTCAAACCCGCTTCTACTTCGCCCGTCTGCTCGATCTGGTGCGCTAAATCCGGCGGAGGGGAGCCGATAACTTTTGCAGGACAAGCCGCGCCTTGTCCTACACTTCCCAATCGGGTGTTGGCAACTGGAAACGGCGGCCTCTTGGCCAGGGAACGGTCGGGATCCCTAGTTTGCAGCTGGCTTTGGACTTCCCGGCACCCGCAGCAGCTCCGCCCCTTCGAGTACCCGCGCCGAGCGGATGACATCTCCCACCTGGATGCGCTCCACCCACTCCATGCCACTGGTGACATAGCCAAACACGGCATAGCGCCCATCCAAAATTGGCAGAGCAGAGAGGGCGATATAGAACTGGGAAGAGGCCGAATCCAGAGGGCTGGAGCGGGCCATGCCCACCGCCCCTAAGCGATGGGGCAGAACCAGCTTGCTCAGGGTTACGGGATCCTCGATCAGGGTGTTGTAGCGGGGGTAGGGTTCTCCGCGCACCTGGATTTCCAAAGGGATAGTGCGCAGGCGGTTGCTGCCTGGCTCGGTGGCGCCACCGGTGCCATCCCCTCGGGGATCTCCTCCCTGCACCACAAACGGTTGGGGATCTTTCTCCACCCGATGGAAAGTCAAGCCGTTGTAGAAGCCCCGCTGCACTAAGTCGACAAACTGGCCAGCCGTAAGAGGCGCCGCATCGCCGCGGATCTCCAGAAGCACCCGCCCTAGGCCTTCAGCGGTCTCGATTTCCAGTTCCACCACTGCCTTGCCCTGCAGCTGCGGGCGATCGGCATAGGCTGCCGGGATCCCCTTTGAGGCTTCCGGTGCAGGAGGCATGCTGCGGCAGGCCAGCAGACTGAGACAAACATATCCCAACACGCAGGCAATCCCCGCCCTGCGACGGCTTCCTTTCCCCAGCCTGCCCACTGCCATCTGTGCGCTTCCCTCCTAAATTGACTGAGGTAACCCCAACTGCAGGGTAACGCTGCGGACACCATTGCTCACGGCCACCCCGTGGGCGCTGATGGAGGTGACCCGCCACTCGCCTTTCACCCTCTGGCCAACCGGCACCTGCCGCATCACTTTGTCCACCAAGATCAAGGCCTTGGGAGCGCCTGGATCGTGGATCAACCCCACCAATTTCATCTGCGGCGGTGCTGGAGGCGGAATCCGTGCGGGCGGATTAGACACGCGAGCGGAAGGGGGAGGGCCGGCTGCCAGGGCAACCGGGGGACTGGTGGCCGCTGTCAACCTTGCCGAGGGCGCCTCTGGCTTCTTCCCTCTTGGCTCTTGAGACGGAACCTTTTCAGGCAACTTAGGAGGGTTTTCATCCTTCAAAGCCAAGGAGAGCTCTTGGGCTGGTAGGGAAGCAGAGTAGACAGGCTCAGGCCTCTCGTGGCCGGGATCCCTCGTCGGTACAGAAGCAGCTGGGGAGAAAACCCGTGGCCGAGAGTCCAGGGTCATCCAAAAGGCCAGACCTGCCACCAGCGCGGCTGCCGAAGCCAAGCCCAGCAGCAGTCCACCTCTCGCTGAAGAACGGCGGGGAAGCAAAGGGGGGCGTGTACCCCAATAGGGATACTCCTCCGCCCCCTCTTCCTCTAGGCTTTGCTCCAACTCCTCCAAGAGCTCATCCAGTAGAGAGTCTGCTTGAGTTGTGTAGCTGGACAAGGCCCACGGAGAACAACGGCTCCTGGCTGCTGAAGCATCAAACCCAGACACGGAAACAGGCCCTCCCTACCTTGGACGTCAAGGAGCCCGTGGCTTGAAACACCCCAGCCGCCGACCGCCGTCTCCCTAGCCCAGCGACCTTAGAGGAGCCGCATTTCTGGGTACTCGGTCAACAGCGCCTCTGCCGACAGGGTGTCTCCTTCTAGCTGCGGCGTCCACAGCACCTCGATGGCCACAATCCGCTCGGCAGGGATGGAGGCCAACTGCATCAGCCACTGCCGCAGCTCTGCCACGGACTTAACTACAGGTAGTGTACCTAAGTTACCGCGATACGCAACCAGTAGAGTGACGACCAGGTACTCGCCAACCTCGGGGATCCCGGCAGCCGCCCGCCGCAGAGCTGCTTGAGGAAGCTGCTGGATCTGGTTGTTGCGGTTGGTGAGGGTTTCGGCGCTAAACTTGCTCCGCTCTTGCAAAGAGGCTTGATAGAACAGGGATTCGGCGCGGGAGAGGGGCAGCTTCTCCGCCTCGGCATAGCCATAGGCCCAGTAGTCGCTGTAGCGCATCAAGCCAAGGCTAACCTCTTGCAACAATTGGCTCAGCCCCTCTGGCGACTGGGTATCCGCTTCCAGAGCCAGCGCATTGATCTCCTTTTGCAGTTGGCGGGCGCTGGCCAGTAGGCCCACCTTCACTTGGGCAACGGTTACCTGCGGGTCGCCAACTTCCTCTTCTTCGGCAACAGCCGAGCGCAAGCTGCGCACTAGAAAGCTACCGGCCCCAATCAAGAGCAGCAACGCCAGCAGGCTGCCACCGCCTCCCCAAAACAAGGGCACCACCAGCGGAAAGCCAAACCCCCCGCCATAGCTGGGGTACACGGGAGCCGAGCGAGGGCCGACAGAGCGGGGAGCCGAGAAGGTCGGGGAGCGGAAAGAGCCGCCGCCAATGCGGCCACCGCTGCGCGCCCAGACAGCGCTCACAGGGGCCAAAGCCAGGATCAAAGCCAGGGCAAGAGCCAACAGAGAGCGGCAGGTGCGACCAATTTGTTTCAGCATGTTCACAGTTTATCCATCACAGGGCTAGTCCTTACTCAATTGTAGGCTTTCTCCTCAGGCGCTAGAGGCCAAGGACGCGCTCCGCTTAACCAGCAGCTTGGAGCATTACAGACCATTACAATCTGTAGCGAGCCCCCTAGAGGTGGGCACTAGACCCCTAACCCATGGGCAAATAGGGGCCGGCAGGCGGTCAAGAGGAGGAGCAATGCAAGTGGAAGTGCCAGTTCAAGAGCGATCTCTTCAGCCCTTGGCCCAGAGGAAGATTCGGCTATTGGTGTTGGACATCGATGGCACGCTGGCGGGGCCTTCCAACCAGGTTTCGGAGCCAGTGCGGCAAGCCATTCAAAGGGCCAAAGCCGCAGGCGTGCGGGTGGCCATTGCCACCGGTCGGATGCATTGTTCTGCCGAGCGATTTCACTATGAGATTGGAGCCGATATGCCGCTCTGCAGCTACCAGGGGGCACTCATTCGCGATCCCGATAGCCAAAAGACGTTAAAGCACTGGTGCTTGGACTGGTCGCTGACTGAAGAGTTGTTGCAGCTGCTGCAGGATCTGCCGGTGGGGGTGCACCTCTACATCGACGACCAGCTCTACTTGCGGGAGCTCAACCCCTTGAGCCGCGCCTATGCCGAGCGCTCGCAGGTGCCGTTTCAGATCTTTTCTCCTGCCCAACATGGGCAAAGACCCACCAAGATCCTGGTGGTTTCGGAAGATACGGAGTTTTTGCAGGAACTCCAGAGATCCCTGCGGCAGCGGTATTCTCCCGAGCAGCTCTACCTCACGCGGTCAGAGCCCATTTTCTTGGAAGCCACCCACCCGGCAGTCAACAAGGGCAATGCAGTGCGCTTTTTGGCAGAAGAGGTGTTGGGGGTGTCGGCAGAGCAGGTCATGGCCATTGGCGATGGCGACAACGACATCGAGATGCTGCGGTATGCAGGGATCGGGGTGGCCATGGGGAATGCCTCGCCGGCCTTGCTGCCCTATGCCGATTGGGTTGCCCCTCCTGTTACTGAAGATGGGGTGGCGGTGGCCATCGAGACCTTTATCCTCAACTAGACAGGGAGGCAGGGCGTGGCAGCTTCTCCTTTCCCCCAGCTCATCCTGCGCCCGGAGCAGCAACAGGTCTTGGCCTATCAATCGGGGCAGCTGGGGATTGCTGCTGTTCCGGGAAGCGGCAAGACGTTTATCCTGGAGCTGCTAATTGTCGATCTCATCCTCAAGCGCGGCGTCCCACCGGAGCGCATCGGGGTGTTTACCTACATGCGTTCGGCTCGGGTTAACTTGCTGCGCCGTATCAACCAACGCCTACAGGAGGCGGGCTACCCAGATCGCTTTACCCAAGCCTTTACCTTGCATTCGCTGGCACTGCGGGTGTTGCGGGAGGCCCCAGGCCCTTGGGAAGAGCTGTCCATCTTGGAGGGGTATGAGCAGGAGCGCCTCCTCACCCGCCTTTGCCGCGCCTGGCTCAACTCCCACACCCACCTCTGGGAGCCCTTGATCCCTACGGATGAGAATTTCCCCCAAAAGGTAGCCCAAAACCGGCGGCGGTTCCGGCGCAGCTTCCAGGAGATGGTGCAGGCGGTAATTAGCACGGCCAAGAATCTCCGCCTAGGGCCGGAGGCGCTCCCTCGCGAGGGCTACCTAGGCTGGGCGGCTCCTGTGTACGATGCCTACCAAGCGGAGCTGCGCCGCCGCGGCCAGCTGGACTACGACGACCTGGGCTGGCAGGCCATGGATCTGCTGGAGCGCGACGCGGAGCTGCGGCAGCAGGTGCAAAGCTGGTACGACTACCTGTTCGAGGACGAGGCCCAGGACAGCTCCCCCCTGCAGGAAGAGCTGCTGCGGCTGCTCAGCCAGCGCACGGGCAACCTGGTGCGGGTAGGGGATCCCAACCAGAGCATCATGGGCACCTTCACCACGGCTGAGCCACGGCTGTTTCGCGCCTTTTGTCAGGCCAGCCCCCAGATCATCTCCCTGCAGGAGTCCAGCCGCAGCGCTCCCCAGATCCTGGAGCTAGCCAACCGTCTGGTGGACTGGGTTACTCGGGAACACCCAATCCCAGCCCTGCGCACTGCCCTGGCCCCCCAGCCCATTCGCCCAGCCAGTGCCGGCAGCCCAAATCCCCCAGCCAGCGAAGGACAGGTGGAGTTTCGCTGCGTCAGCGGCACCCCCGAGCGGGAGCTGCAGGAGGTGGCCCAGTGGGCTCTGGCAGCCGCCCAAACCTTCCCCGACCAGACAGTGGCTATTCTGGTGACCACCAACGAGCTGGGGGGCAAGGCCCTCGACTACCTGCGGGAAATGGGAGGGGAGCGGGTTGTCGACCTGTTGCGGGGCAGCCCCAGCCAGCGACGGGTGCTGCTGCAGCTCAAGGGGGTAATTGACTGGTTGGCCGAGCCCACTTCCTCTGCTCGGCTGGCTGCGGCAGTGGATCGCCTGGCCGATTGGGCCGGGATCTCGCGAACTGAGCTGGAGCCAATGCTGGGCTGGATCCGCGCCTCGCTGCCGGAGCGGCTGCTCTTTCCCCAGTTTGATCCAGCCCCCGTGCTGCCTGAGAGCCCCTCTTGGCAGAGCTTGGGCCGCTTGCTGCGCACCCTGGCCAGTTGGCTGCGGGCCGGGCGGTCTCCCTGGCCGGAGGTGCTGAATGTCATTGTCCAAAGCCTCTACCGCAAGCCGGAAGAGCTGTTTGTGGGCTGCTATGTCCTTAGCCAGCTGGAGCAGGTGCTGGGATCCCTGCCCGAGACCGATTGGCAAGAAGTTGCCCAGGAGTTTCAGGTAATTCTGGATCGCCGCCTCCACAACCTGCCCTCGGAGATCTTGGCCTTCAACCCCGAGCCGGGCACGATCACGGTTGCCACTCTGCACCGGGCCAAGGGTTTGGAGTGGGATCAGGTTTTCATCCCCCAGGTGTCGGCCTACGAGTTTCCTACCCACTACGAGGAGCGACCGGTGGGGCTGAGGTTTTTGGAAGACGTCGATATGAAGGCAGAAGCCCTAGCCCAGTTGCGGCAGCTCAGCCCCAGAAGCTACTGGGATCTGCAGGCCAACTCTCCTACCGAACAGGCCTTTTTGGACTTGGCTGCCGAGCGGTTGCGGCTGCTGTATGTGGGCATCACCCGCAGCAAACGGCGGCTGACCCTCTCGGTCTCTACCCAATCTTCCTATGGCAAAGAGCAGAGCCCAGCTTTGGCCTTTCGCGTGCTCAGGCACAGTTTCGGGCTCAATTAGCCCCAGTCCAGCCCTCCCACGGCCTGCTAACATAGCTAAGCCCACGGGGGCAGTCGTTACAGGCCATGGGTGTTTTGCCATGCAACCTCGGCGTGTTGCCCGCGAACTGGCCTTGCTGGGGGTCAGCCAACTGCCGACCACGGCGGCCAAACTCAGCGAAAAACAATTGGAAGATTTGCTGTTGGCAGCTATCCGCACCTTGCAGGAAGAAACCCATGAAACCCTTGCAACCGCAGCAGCGGAGATCCAGCGCAGCGACCGCCTGTTGCAGGAGAGCGATCCCCTGTTGTTGGCCGTTTCTGAGGCGAAGGAGGAGAGCGGATCCCGTTCCCTGGCTCTCCGTCTTCAGCAGGCCCAGCGGCAGCTGCAGCGTCTGGAAAGGGCTTTGCAGGAGGTCGCTGTGCCAAAGGAGTTGCCGGAGCTGGTCTACCAGGCCCAGGTGGCCCTCGGCAACGCGGGTCAAGCCCTAGAGCACCTGGAGCAGCGGCTGCAGAGCGTCCGCCACATTCTGGAGGAAGTTGTTCAGTTGTCCCAAAAGGCCGTCAACCGCCTGGGGGCTGCCCTCTCCATGCCGGAGCTGTTGCACATTGTCCAAGCGCCGGAGGTGCGCGCCTATGCCCTGCAACTGTTGACTGCCCTGCACACCCACAAGGAAGCTATCGATGCGCGCCTGCAGGGGGTCTTGGTGGGCTGGCAACTGCAGCGGGTGGGGCGGATCGAGCGCGATATCCTGCGCCTGGCGGTGGTGGAGATGGAAATACTGGCCAGCAGCCCCGTTAAGGTCGCCATCAACGAAGCTGTAGAGTTGGCCAAAAAGTATGGGGATCCGGAGGCTGCCGCTTTCGTCAACGGCGTGCTGCGACGAGTGGTGGACAGCCAGGAGGCACTTGCTGACAGTTCCCCCGGCTAAAGCCGGGATCCCAAGATCTGCCTTGGACAATGGCAGGGGATCCCCCCCAAGAAACCTCTTGCACGGCTGCTGCTTATTCGCCTCTAACCTGTTCTTGCCGGGCCTGCTCCCGCTCTTGCTTGAGGTGGGCTACCTCGGCTTCCAGCTCTTGAATGCGGTGCAGCAACTGCTCAATTGCCCGTCCTACCGGGTCGGGCATGAGGTGGTGGTCGAGGTCAATGCCGTGGGCGGGGATGCGGCGCTGATGGGGTGGGAGGACTGCCCGGCCTGGGATCCCAACCACCGTCATCCCAGGGGGCACATCGTGAATCACGACGGCGTTGGCTCCAATGCGGGCTCTAGCGCCAATGCGGACTGGGCCAAGGATTTTCGCTCCTGTGCCTACGATTACCCCGTCTTCCAGGGTAGGATGCCGTTTGCCCTTTGTCCAAGAGGTGCCCCCCAAGGTAACGCCGTGATAGATGGTAACATCGTCGCCAATTTCCGCAGTCTCGCCGATGACCACGCCGCAGCCATGGTCGATGAAAAAGCGCCGTCCAATCCGGGCTGCTGGGTGAATTTCAATCAAGGTGAGGGAGCGGGAAATAGAACTAATCAACCGGGCCAGCAAGAAGCAGCGCCGCTGCCACAGCCAATGGGCGATGCGGTGCAGAAACAAAGCGTGGACGCCTGGGTAGGTGAGGAGGACCTCCCAGCGGTTGCGAGCTGCCGGATCCCGCTCAAAGACACAGTCGACATCTTCCCAAAATTGCTGCCAGAACCCCAGCTTTGGCTTTGGCTGGCTGGAGGGGGGAGCCTCACCTCTGTCTAGTTGGGAGCTTTCTGCCGCCGACTGCTTGGCCTCAGTCAGCATGAACGGTCTCCGATAGGGAACCTCCACTTCTCCCCTTCTAGCACTTTTTGTTGCCAGTGGGAGGGATCCCTGGCAGCCTACACCTGTTGACCAAGAAAACTGGGTTCAAGCCCCGCCCTTAAGGCCTCCGGCCCGAAGAGCGCGAGAGGGCGGCTTTTGCTAGAATGCGAGAACTGCTCCACCCATTCATAGGAGGGTGCAGCGCACGGCTAAACGTATCTGGGCTTAGGCCCAGTAGTTGGGGCTATGGCATCCCCCATAGGGTTGAGGTTTAAGCCTCATGCTCTTTCGCCTACGGCGGCGCGGAGCGCTTTGTAGCTCAGCCAGTAGGAGGCATCCTGCTGTCTGAGAAAGAATCCCTGCCCTTTAGGGCAGGGAGAATGTCAAGCCACCTAGAAGTGAACGAAAATGAGATCACGGCTAGTGCTTAACTTGCAGGCGGCTATGCTAGACCCTCTTTTGGAAGAGAAAATCCGCGAGCAAATTCGCACCCACAAGGTGCTGATTTACATGAAGGGCACCCCGGAAATGCCCATGTGTGGGTTTTCCTACACAGCTGTGCGCATTTTGGACAGCTTGGGCTTCCCCTACACAGCTATTAACGTGCTCGAGGATCCGGAAATTCGGCAAGGGATCAAAGAGTTTTCCAACTGGCCAACCTTCCCACAAATCTATATCAACGGGGAGTTCATTGGCGGCTGTGACATTCTCCAGGAGATGCATGCCCGCAACGAGCTGCGCCCCCTGGTGGAAGCCGCCTTTGCCAAGGCTGATCCTTAACCTTGAGGGATCCCATGCTCACCTTGGATGGCCTGCGGCAGCTCCTGGCTGAAAAGCTGCAAGCTCTCTACGTCCACGTGGAGGACGAGTCGCACCGCCATGCTGGCCATAGGGGACGGCACCAGGGAGCGGGAGGACACTACCGCGTACAGGTGGTGTCGCCTCTTTTTACTGGCAAAACGCTTTTGCAGCGCCATCGCCTAGTGTACGCCGCCCTAGCCGAGCAGATGGGGCAGAGCATCCATGCCTTGGCCCTGCAAACGTACAGTCCCGAGGAGCTGCCGGCCTCCGAGATGTCTCACATTGAAATAGCATAGAGGGCGAAACGGCTACCCCAGCGAGGGAAGGGAGAAGGTATGGCAGCTCTTTTAGCCACCTGGCTGATGTCGGCCTTGAGCGTGATGATCTTGGCTTGGCTTTTGCCTGGGATCCACGTCTCCGGGTTTGGAGGCGCCTTGGTAGCGGCGCTAGCCATTGGTTTGGTGAATAGCTTGGTGAAGCCACTCCTGCAGTTGATTACCCTACCGCTTACGATCTTCACTTTTGGTCTGTTTTCCCTAATTTTGAACGCCATTTGCTTGCTCATTGCCGACAAGCTTGCCGGTGACGCCTTCAAGGTTGACAACTTCGGCTGGGCACTGGTTGGGGCAATTGCCCTCTCCATCATTAGCAGCTTGGTTCGGAGCATTTTTGAACAAGCTGCTTAGTTTCCTTGCAGAACAAGCCGAGTTAGCCAGCAAGTTGCCCCTACCCCCACCGCTCAAGCCCGAGCTTTGGAGACAGCCTCCAGCAGGGTGGGATGGGATTGTTGCTTCTGGGGAGCAGCTTCAGCCTTCTTGGCCCGCTTGGCCGCCGCTGGTCGGCTGGCTTTTGCCTGGCCCTTGCCCTCTTTTTCCGCCAGCAGTTCCAGAGCCATCTCCAGGGTCACGGCTGCAGGGGAGAGATCTTTGGGCAGCGAGGCGTTGACTTTGCCGTGCTTGACGTAGAGCCCATAGGGGCCGTCGTGGAGAGTTACGGGCTTGCCATCCTCGGGGTGGGATCCCAGCTCGCCTAGGGGTTTGGCCGAGGCGCGACTGCGGCTCTTTTTGGGCTGGGCCAACAGCTCCAGGGCCCGCTCCAAGCTAATGGTCAGGACATTCTCATCGGGGGGCAGCGAGCGAAACTCCCCGTCGCAAGCCACGTAGGGGCCGAAGCGGCCAATACCGGCCTGCACCTTTTTCCCCGATTTGGGGTGTTCGCCCAACGTACGGGGTAGGCTGAGCAACCCCAGGGCAATCTCTGGAGTGACGTCCTCCGGCTTTAGCCCTTTGGGCAGGGAGACGCGCTTAGGCTTTTGGTTTTCCTCAGAAATTTCCCCCAACTGGACATAGGGTCCGTAGGGGCCCTGCGGGATCACGTAGATTGGCTCTTGGGTCTCTGGGTGGAAGGCGATGGGCTTGGGGCCTTCCTGCTTGCGCCGGATAAGCTCCTCGATGTGTTCAAGGGTCAAGTCGGCAGGGGGAATATCCTCAGGTAGGTTGGCACGTACCTCTCCTGCTTCGGTTTCGACCACCACATAGGGTCCGTAGGGGCCAATACCAATCTTGGCGGGCAGGTTTTCTAGGTGAATGGAGCGAGCCAGGTTGGGGTCAATTTCTAGCTCCCGTGCCTTCACTTGCCCCTCAAGGCCCTGCTCACCCAGGAAGAAGTGGCGCAAATAGGGCAGCCACTCTGCCTGGCCAGAGGCGATGTCGTCCAGGGTTTGCTCCATCTCGGCAGTGAAGTGGACGTTGACGAGGTTGGGGAAGTATTTTTCCAGCAGCTCGGTAACGGCAAAGGCCGTGTAGGTGGGCACAAGGGCGCTTCCCATCAACCTCACGTAGCCCCGACTCTGGATGGTACTCAGGATGGTGGCATAGGTGCTGGGCCGGCCAATCCCCTCCTTTTCCAACACCTTCACCAGGGAGGCTTCGGTGTAGCGGGGCGGAGGTTGGGTTTCATGAACCACCGGCTCCAGCCGCAGGCAGTCCACTTGCTCCCCTACCTGCAGCAGGGGCAGGTGCACCTCTTGATCTTCCAAAGCCGCCTCTGGGTCGTCGGATCCCTCTACGTAGGCGCGGAAGAAGCCGGGGAAGTCAATGCGCTTGCCGCTGGCCCGGAAAACCGCCTCGTCGACCGTAATGAGCACAACCGTGTGGGTTTGCCGCGCCTCAGCCATTTGACTAGCGACGGTACGCTTCCAGATGAGGTCGTAGAGGGCCAGCTCCTGCCCCGTGAGCGGGGTTTGGCTGGGCAGGCGAAACTCCGAGCCAGCAGGGCGAATGGCCTCGTGGGCTTCTTGGGCCCCTTTGGTTGTAGTGGTGTACTGCCGCGGCTCAGGGCTGAGGTACTCCCTGCCGTACATCGCCTCCACGCAGGCGCGGGCAGCACGGATGGCCTGCTCTGACAAATGCACCGAGTCGGTGCGCATGTAGGTGATGTAGCCCTCCTCGTAGAGCTTTTGGGCAATGCGCATCGTCTGCTGGGCTGACAGGCGCAGCTTGCGGTTGGCCTCTTGTTGCAGCGTGGAGGTGGTGAAGGGAGGGGCGGGCTTGCGGATGGAGGGGCGCTCTTCTACAGAGCTGACCACCCAGACTTTCCCTACTAAGTGCTCTCGCAGGGACTCCGCCTGGGCCTGATCCAAGAGCACTACCTCTCGCCCGGCTATCAGCTGCCCCGTGCTGGGATCGAAGTCTTGTCCACTGGCTAGCCGCTTGCCACCCAGGCTCACCAGCTCTGCCGGGAAAACCGTCGCCGAGCCAGCGCCCTTTGACTGCAGCTCTGCTCGGAGATCCCAGTAGAAGGCTTTCTTGAAGGCCCGCCGCTCCCGCTCCCGATCCACCAAGAGCTTAACCGCCACCGACTGCACCCGCCCGGCTGAGAGTTTGGGGCCAATCTTTTTCCACAGCAGCGGCGACAGAGTGTAGCCCACCAGGCGATCCAGGATGCGGCGGGTCTCTTGGGCCCGCACCAGCTGCTCGTTCACCTCGCGACAATTTTGCAGGGCCTCCTGAATGGCCTCGCGGGTGATTTCGTGGAACACCATGCGGCGGGTAGGCACCTTGGGCTGCAACACCTGTTGCAGGTGCCAACTGATGCTTTCTCCCTCCCGGTCTTCGTCGGTGGCCAGGATCAGCTCATCTGCTTTCTTGAGCGCCTCCTTCAGCTCCTTGACCACCTTTCTTTTGTCTTTGGGGATCACGTAGAGAGGCTCGAAGTTAGCGTGGACATTGACCCCTAGGCGGCTCCACTCTTGGTCTTTCACCTCCTCGGGAATGTCGGCAGCCGACTCGGGCAGATCGCGCACATGCCCCATTGAGGCCTGCACCTCATAGTCGGCGGGCAAGAAGCTGCGGATGGTACGAGCTTTGGTAGGAGATTCAACAATGACCAGCTTGGGCATGATGAGGTCTAAAAAGACTGACTGCAGCTATCGCGCCCCCCACTTTTGGCGGGCTAGGGCGTGCTGTAAGAGTTGCTCAAGAATCAGGGACTCTTCTCTGGAGCGTAGCAAGTCTGCCTGCGCTTGACTAGGCAGCTTTCGCTAGGCCTCCTCCTAAGACTCCAGTTTCCAGATCTGGGGACACTCCTGACCATGCACCACTTTTCGATTCGCACTGCCGATATCTTCCGCTCCATGGCCTTCTACGAGAGGCTGGGCTTTAAGGTGGAAGAACGGTTCACTGCCGGGATCACTTTGGCCTGCTGGATGCGCGGTCCCTGGGGCCGCCTGGAGCTGATTCAGGTACCCCAGCCTCACCCTGCCCCCGATCCCTTTGGGGATCCCCACTATGTGGGCTACTACCACCCCTCTTTTGAGGTGGGCCCCGAATGGGGATCCCTGGCCACCTACCTAGAGCATTTACAAGCGCAAGGGCCCCTAACCGTGGTGTTGCCGCCTCAATGCCAGAAAATTGGGTCTCAAACCTACGAGGTGGCTTTCATTGCCGATCCCGATGGCCTGCCGATCGAGCTTATCCGTCTGCAGGGATCCCTAGCGTCAAAAGCGGAGCCGGCTTAACCAAGGCTGCCGCCAGCTAAGGCCCAGGGCCCAAGGAGCGCAAGCAGGCTTCAGCGCCATAGAGGAGGTGTTGCCCAGCGCACCCTTGAAAGCATCCCCGCCCTTGGGGGCTGGGGGGAACGTCAATTGGGTTTATCCTGGACGTAGGTTGTGTTGCCCTTGGAGAGGATAAGGCTTATGGAGATGGATCTCCGTCCCCTGCTCATTCTGGCTCCTGTTGTTTTAGCTGTAAGCTGGGCCGCTTACAACATCATCAAGGCTGCCATCAAGGGGGAAGCCAAGCTCTTTGGCGAGAGGGGTAACAACCCCTTTGGCAAGAGCAACAGCTAGGATCCGTTGGCAGCTCCTAGACTCCCTGTATGTCGGACGCAAATCCCCCAGAGGCAGGGCCGTCGCCTGCGCTGGCTGACCGGAAGTCAGCGGATGTCATTGTTGTCGGAGCAGGGGTGGCCGGCTTAACCTGCGCACGGCAACTGTTGCGGGCAGGGCTGCAGGTTCTGGTACTGGAGAAATCGGCAGGCCTTGGCGGGCGCATGGCCACTCGACGGGTTCAGCACGCTGGACAGACAGTGCCCGTAGATCACGGAGCGCAGTACCTGACTGCCGATTCCGATGGCTTCTATCGCTGGGTCAGGGAGCTCCTGGGCCTAGGACTGCTGAGGGAGTGGACTCGTTCCTTGCATCTGCTGGATCAGGAAGGGCTGCACCTAGAAAATGCCAACGACCAGAAGCCGCGCTATGTCTCTCCCCAGGGCATGACGGCGCTGGCTAAGCAGCTAGCTGCTCCCCTAGCGGTTTACACCCAAACTCGGGTAGTGGGCCTCGAGCCCCAGCCAACCAGTTGGCAAGTGCAAGCCGAAGATGGCCAGTGCTACGAGGCTGCGGCCCTGGTGATGGCCATCCCCGCTCCCCAGTTGCTGCCTTTGCTGCGAGGAAAGATTGCTCCTGGGGACAACCTGTTATCCCTTCTGGAATCCGCTGCCTACCAGCCTTGCGTTGCCGTGTTGGCTAGCTACGCCGAAGACACGCCGCTGCCCCCCTGGAAAGGGATCAAGGGTTTGGACGATCCCCTATTGGCTTGGGTGGCCCTAGACAGCAGCAAGCGGCCCCAGCCCCTGCCGCCGCTGGTGGTTTTGCACGGGGGAGCGGAGTGGTCGTCGCTGTATCTCGAGGCCGCGCCTGAGGAGCTGGAAAAGGCCGGTCGAGAGCTGCTGGCCCATGCCGCCCAGCGCTTGGGATCCTGGCTGGCCTCGCCGCAGTGGATCCAGGTTCACCGCTGGCGCTACGCTCTTCCTGGGGAGGCGATAGGTCTAGCCAGCCTTGGCACCTACGTTCCTACGGGTTCCGGCAAGAGACTCCCCCTGGTGTGCGCTGGCGATTGGTGCGCTGGAGGTCGCGTAGAAGGGGCCTGGCTCTCTGGCCAAGATGCTGCTAGAACCTTGCTGGAGATGTTGGGAATGGGAGGGGCGCTCCTAAGCAGTTAGACTAAACGGGGGCCGAAAATTCCAGCCGGGTCAAACTGCTGCTTCAGCCTCTGCATCAAGGTTGCTGTCGGGCCAAAGTTGGGGGCTAGGGCGGTTTTTAGAGCCGGCGGCGCCTCCAAGAGCACAAGAAACCCCCCCGCAGCCTGGAGATGGCGCTGCAGTTGCAGCAGAGATCCCTCCTCAGGCTGAGGGATCCAGGCTCGCCCCAATCCGCAGCCGCGGTGCAGTTGCACCTGGGCGCTAGGGAAAAGGGATTGGAACTGCTCCAGAGTTGCCAGGCTTTGGCTGGGCAAGCAGCCAAACTTGGCCAACACCATCCCCGAACGGGGCAAGGGCAGAGGCGGAGCCCCAGGCCTTACCTCTTGCCAGCTCAATCCCGCAGGAGCTAGCCGCTGCACCAGAGCCGTCTGTTGGGCAACTACCCGCTCCGAGCCGTGGAAGTGGATCCAGAGCTGGGATCCCTCCCCCCTTAGCCAGAGATCCACCCCCGCTGGGCTGACCGGCGCATTCAGCACCTGCCGAGCCAGGACCTCCAAGTCGGCCAGGGCTCCTGTGGCCAGCAAGGTTGCTTGGGCCGCCGGCAAAGGATAGAGCCGCAGGGTTACCTGCGTCAGGATCCCCAAACTGCCCAGGGATCCAGTAAACAACCTCGTCAGGTTGTAACCGGCTACGTTCTTAACCACCCGTCCCCCTGCTTTAGCCACCTCCCCGTCGGCCCGCACCCAGGTGATGCCCAGCACGAGGTCGCCAATGCTGCCGTAGCGCCAGCGCAGCGAGCCCGTATCGGCGGTGGCGATAATGCCGCCCACTGTGGCCCAGTCAGGGTAAAGGGGATCCACCGGCCACCATTGCCCTTGCTCGGCCAGGATCTGCTGCAGCTCCGCCAAGGTCATGCCGGCCTCTACTGTTACGGTCAGGTCGGCAGCCGCATGGTCAATGAGGCGGCGCAGCCCCCGGGTGGAGAGGATGAGATCCACTGTTTCCAGGCAAGGGGCCCATCCCCACTTGCTCCCCTGCCCCAGCGGCAGCACCTTCCGCCCCTGGCACTCCCTGAGGATTTGAGCCAGTTCCGCAACGGTCGAGGGAGTTTGGATGGGGATAGCAGTGGCTTGGCTGGAAAGAAAAGCCGCCAGCGCAGGAGAAAAAGCCATAGTTGCCCCAAGATTTTTTTCGTAGGCAGAGAGCCTAGAGGCTGGCCTCGGCAGGGCGAGATTCTTTCTCCCCAGAAGGGGAGGAGGCAAGCCTTTGCTGCTCCACCAGGCGGGCAAACTCCTGCTCGAAGGTCACTAGGGCGCGGTTGGTTTTGCCCCCTAGGTAGAGTCCTGCCTCCGTCTCCAGGGCCCAAACCTGGCTGTAGCTGAAATAGCTCATCACCACTCCCAGCATCAGCAGCCCAAACCCAAGGTAGACAAGGGGGATCCCTGGATCCGATTTAATCTGCAGGCCGGTTGCACCGATAACCTCATCCAGGTGCAGGGTGAGGCGGTTGGGGAAGCGCTGCGGGGCAACTTCGTCGAGAGCTAGACTCATGCCCTGGCGCAGGGATCCTATCCACTGGCCCTCGGTGTCGTAGAGGAGAGCTGTCCCCTGCAGATCCGGCAGTAACAGCGTCAGGCCCTCGCTAAGATCTGGCCGAGTGGGGATAAAAGCGCCCCAGAGCTTGTTGCCCGCCTGGTTGGGCACCCGCACCACTGGGATCTGGAAGGGGGGGCTGTTGTTGAGGCGGATGCGGATGCTATCGATGCTCCAGTCGGCCTGGTAGAGGGTCACACCCTGGTAGGAGAGGGGATGGTTGACAGAGATGGTCTGGCGTTTGACCTCCTGGCCCCCAGCCAGAATGGAGAGGTCAGAATAAAACTGCTTCACCCGCCCGTCGGGAGCATAGTCAATCCAGAAGCGGTTGACCCGAATCTGCCAGATGGGCAGACGAGCCAGATCCCCTGCGCCGGTGATGTGTTCGATGGCGGCAACCCCGCCGCTGGGAATCAGCTCCTGGGCCTTGAAGCCAGCAAGGCTGCCCCAGATGGCCCCCAACAGGATGAGCAGCAGGCTAGCATGCACCAAGATGGGGCCAAACCGCCCAATCAACCCCTTGCGGGCGTAGAGGCAGGATCCCTCCTGAAACACAGCGTAGCCCCCTTGGCGCAGCCGCTGCGGCAATCCTTGCAGGGATTGCTTGGGCAGATAGGTCCAAAAGGGCAGCCGCTGGAAGGAAGGGGGGCGGGTGAGGTAGCTCCAGCGACGGGCCACCTTGAGCATCGGCCATTGGCGCGTGAGAGAACAGGCAGCCAGGCTGCTGCCAAGTAGGATCAAAAGAGCCAGAAACCAAGGGGTGCGATAGACGTGATCCAGCCCCAGCTTGAGGATCAGCCGCCAGGTGAGAAAGCCAAACAGGGCCGGCTGCTCAGGGTAGTGGGCCCGATAGAAGGCCACCGTTTCCTCTTGCTCGATTACCGTGCCGATGGCACTGAAAACAGCAATTGCCAAGAGAAGGCCAATGGCTAGCCGCAAATCCGCCAGCAGCGGCAGCAGTTCATGGCGCAGATAGCGCCGCAGGGGGGAAAGCCACCGCGCCAGCGGGGCAGAATCCTTGGACATACAAGCTCCCCTAGGTCCAAGCCGAGAGGATGGTGACGGTGCCGAACCCCACCAGCACCAGGCCACTGGCATAGGTAAGCCAGCCCGACCAGCGCCGCAGGGCCAGCAGTTGCTTAATCGCGCCGGTAAACACCCCCGCCAACAGCAGCGGCAAGACCAGCCCTAGGGCGTAGGTCAGCAGTAGCCCACCCCCCACCCAGGGCTGCCCTGTGGTGGAGACCCAGCCTAGCAAGGCCACCAAAACTGGCGTACTGCAGGGAGAGGCTGCTAGACCAAAGGTGGATCCCAGCAACACCGACCGGCCTAGTCTGGGCCACTCGCCAGGGATCTCCAACCCGTTAAACCAACTGGGAAAGCGCAAGGGGACGACCTCCAGCAGGTTCAAGCCCATGAGGATGGCGATCCCGCCCGCTACTAGAGATCTAAAGGGGGTGGTTTGTCCGTAAACCCGGCCTAGCAAGGCGGCTCCCAAGCCCAGCAGGCTGAGGGCCAAAGCCACACCAACGGCAAAGCCCAGGGATTGCACCCAAACCTGCCGGCGCACCTCTCCGGCCGCTGCGGGGGCGCTGGGAGTGTAGCCGCCGATGTAGCCAATGATTACCGGCACCATGGAGAGCATACAGGGGGAAAGGCTGGTAACCAGACCTGCTAGACCCACTGCCAGCAGGCTCAGGGGAGAGAGGTGCTGCAATTGACCTTGAACCAGCTCCGCTGCCCACTGCTCCAGGTGGTAAAGGATATCCGCCATAGAAGAAGCCGTCGCGTCTAAACCTAGGCTAGCTCAAAGAACCTGGAGAACTTGGCGCTGACTGGCCAGCGCCCTCGACGGCAGCTCCAGCTTGGAAAGCCTGGGGAGCTACTTGGGCTGTTGGCAGGCGGCAATGCTGCTGGCGATAACGGCCTCGGTTTCGGCCAGGCCTTTCCAGCCCAGAATCTGGGTTTCTTTCTTCTCCAAGCGCTTGTAGGTGGCAAAAAACTCAGCAATCTCGTCCAGGCGGTGCTGGGCAATATCTTCCAACTTGGTTACGGAAGCGTAGCGAGGATCCTTAGCCGGCACACACAGCAACTTCTCATCCGGCTCCCCCGCGTCGATCATCTGCAGCATGCCCAGCGGGCGCACCGCAATCACACACCCCGGAAAGGTCGGCTGATCCATGATCACCAGGCCATCCAAGGGATCCCCGTCCCCTGCCCGCGTGTTGGGCACAAAGCCGTAGTCGTAGGGGTACTGCACCGAGGAGTAGAGCACCCGGTCTAGGATCATCACGCCCATCTCTTTGTCAAACTCGTACTTGTTCTTACTGCCGCCAGGGATCTCGATCAAAAGGTTGAGCAAGCCTGGCTCTGGTTGGGCAGGGATCCGCGACAGGTCGATCACAGCCAATACCCTCGGAAGACGTGACGAAGAAACAGCCAGAGGGCATTATACCCCCTGGCTTGAGATTTCAGCTAGCAAGCTCCTCGGGCAAGATTCGAACTTGCGACCAATCGGTTAACAGCCGACCGCTCTACCGCTGAGCTACCGAGGATCGAGACATATCCCATCATAGGGAAAAAACCGCTGCAAGGCAACTCCTCAGTCGGGCACCGCTAGAGCAGCAGCAAGGCGCTCTTTCAGGGTAGCCACCACCGCTTCAATGGGAAGATCCACGGCCTGACCGGTGGCCCGTTCCGCCAATTCCACCTTGCCCTGCTTGAGGCTGCGCCCCGTAGTTAGGCGATAGGGGATCCCGATGAGATCGGCATCTTTAAACTTGACGCCGGCTCGCTCATCTCGGTCGTCCCAGAGGGTCTCGATGCCAGCAGCGTCCAGCTCTTGCACCAATTTTTCTGCCACCTGCATCTGCTCCGGGTCAGCAGTGTTGGGCACTACCACCACCACGTGGTAGGGGGCAATGGCCACCGGCCAGATGATGCCGTTGGCGTCGTGGGACTGTTCCACTGCCGCCTGGGCTAGTCGCGATACCCCAATGCCATAGCAGCCCATCCACAGCGGCTGCTCGGCGCCGTGCTCGTCGGCAAAGGTAGCCCGCAGCGGCAGCGAGAACTTGAGGCCCAACTGGAAGATATGGCCAACCTCAATGCCCCTTGCCCCCTGGAGCACCTGGTCAGGGTTGAATAGACAGCGATCTCCTGGTTGGGCTTTGCGCACGTCAACCACCTCCGGCAAGGGGTACTGCTCCCCCCAGTTGGCTCCCACCACGTGTCGCCCCACCTGGTTGCTACCGGTTACAAAGTTCTTCAGCGAGGCTGCTGTCTGGTCAGCTAGGCGCAAAATCTTGGGGGCAAAGTGTTCCTGCGGGCCCAGGCAGCTATCGGGCAGGTCAGGGGCAATGTAGCCCACGGGAACCGGATCCCCTTGCCAGCTTTTTTGGATCTCAGCATCTGCCAAAGTGAGTTTGAGCAGCTTCTTGGCTTGGTAGCGCTCCGCCAGACGGTTGAGGTGGTTGGCCAATTTCACTTCATTGACCTCTTGATCCCCGCGGATGCTTAGTAAAACCACCACCCGCAGGCCGTTGTCGTAAAGGGCCTGGTAGAGCACATTCTTGACGATCAAAGTGGGGGAGATCTTCAAGAAAGCCGCCAGCTTCTCGATGGTTTCCGTTCCCGGCGTATCCAGAACCTGGAAGGCTGTGTAGGGAGACTCGGCTGCCGGCGGCGGAAGGGAGACGGCTTTCTCCACATTGGCAGCATAGGAGCCATCGGGGGTGTAGAGGATCTCGTCTTCCCCGGCAGAAGCCAGCACCATGAACTCCTGGGACATTGCCGAGGGCCCGCCAATGGCGCCCGCATCGGCCTCCACCACGCGAAACTGTAGCCCGCAGCGACGCAGGATGCGGCTGTAGGCGCGGTACATATCCTGGTAGGTCTGGCGCAGGCTCTCTTCAGTGGCGTGGAAGGAGTAGGCGTCTTTCATGAGGAATTCCCGGCCCCGCAGCAAGCCAAAGCGAGGTCGGATCTCGTCGCGGAACTTGGTCTGGATTTGATAGAGGATTTGCGGCAACTGGCGATAGGAGCGGATGAGATCCCGGGCCAGCAGGGTAATCACCTCTTCGTGGGTGGGGCCCAGGGCCAGCTCGCGCCCCTGGCGGTCTTCGAGGGCAAACATGATCCCTTCTGCCTGGGTATACACCTCCCAGCGGCCCGACTCCCGCCAGATCTCCGCTGGCTGCAACTGGGGCAAGAGACACTCCTGGGCCCCAATGGCGTTCATCTCTTCCCGAATGATGTTCGAGATCTTCTGCAGCACCCGCCAGAGCAGGGGCAGATAGGTGTAGATCCCGGAGGAGAGCCGCCGGATAAAGCCGCCTCGCAGCAGCAGCTTGTGGCTGGCCAGCTCTGCTTCGGCAGGATCCTCCCGCAGGGTTACAAACAACATCTGACTCAATCGCTGGCTCCGCTGCATTCCTCCCTTCCCCTTGACAACTGCCTCCACTGTTCTCGAGCAAATCCTCCCGCTGGGAGGGGAGGCCGCCCAAATGACTAGGCAGGCGCTAGGGTCCGCCGCTTGGTAACCATCTGGTAGACCTCGATAATGTCCCCTTCTTGCCAGGCGTCGAACTTCTCGATGGCGATCCCACACTCGAAGCCGGCAGTTACCTCCCGCACGTCGTCCTTGAAGCGTCTGAGAGAGTCGAGGCGCCCCTCGTAGACTACCTCTCCTTTGCGGCGAACCCGCACCAGGGCATTGCGCTGCACTTTGCCGGAGAGCACGTAGCTGCCGGCAACGGTGCCGCGGCTGATGGGGATGACTTTGCGCACTTCCGCCTGGCCCAGCGGCTCTTCTACCTCCTCCGGCTCCAGCAGGCCTTCCATAGCTGCCCGCAGGTCGTCCAGCAGGTTGTAGATGATGTCGTATTCGCGCACATCGACCCCCTTCTCGTCGGCAGCCCGCCGCGCGCCAGGGGCAAAGGTGGTGTTAAAGCCCAAGATAATGGCGTCGCTGGCTGCTGCCAGATCCACGTCAGTCTCGGTGATCTCCCCAGGAGCTGCCAGAAGAACCCGCAGGCGCACCTCCTCTTGCGGCAGATCCTGCAGGGCCGTCTGGATGGCCTCGGCGGATCCCTGGACATCTGTTTTGAGGATCAGGTTCAACTCTTTGAGCTGGCCTTCCTGAGCTTGAGCTGAAATGCTAGCCAGGCTGACGCGGCGAGAGAGCGACGCCTGTTGCAAGCGGCTCTGCCGCAGCGCCTCCGCCCGCTCCTCAGCAATGCGGCGTGCTTCTTTCTCATCGCTGTAGACCTGAAACTCATCCCCTGCCGCCGGCACCTCCTCCAAGCCCAGCAGTTGTACCGCTGAAGAGGGCCCGGCCTCCTGTAGCCGTTGGCCACGGTCGTCCATCATTGCCTTGACGCGGCCAAACACTGCGCCCGCCACCAGCGTATCCCCCACCCGCAGGGTGCCGTTTTGCACCAATAGAGTGGCCACTGGCCCCCGCGCTTTGTCCACGTGGGCCTCGATGACAGTGCCGCGAGCGGGACGATTGGGGTTGGCCTGCAGCTCCGCCACATCCGCTACCAACAGGATCATCTCTAGCAAGGCGTCTAGGTTGCGGCGGGTGAGAGCGCTGACCTGCACCATGGGCGTGTCACCACCCCACTCCTCCGGCACCAGCCCATGCTCTGCCAGCTGTTGCTTGACGCGCTCCGGCTGGCTGCCGGGCTTGTCAATCTTGTTGATGGCCACAATGATGGGCACCTGGGCTGCCCGCGCATGGCTGATGGCCTCCAGCGTCTGCGGCTGCACCCCATCGTCGGCAGCCACCACCAGGACAGCGATGTCAGTAACGCTGGCACCGCGGGCGCGCATGGCCGTGAAGGCCTGGTGGCCAGGAGTATCCAGAAAAACAATGCGCCGCTTTTGGCCCTCAAAGTCTACATCCACGTGGTAGGCGCCAATGCGCTGGGTGATCCCACCTGCTTCTTGCTGGGCCACGTTAGTGTGGCGGATGGCATCGAGCAAAGTGGTTTTGCCGTGATCCACGTGACCCATGATGGTGACCACCGGCGGACGGGGCACCAGGTGGTCAATGTCCTCCAGCTCAAGCATCTCGCTTTTCTTAGCTTTGGGCTCCGTCTCCGGCCGGCGGATCTCATAGCCCAACTCTTTGGCCACCGTCTCAGCCAGCAACTCGTCTAAAACCTGGTTGATGGTTACCTTCACCCCCTTAAAGAAGAGGGTTTTGATGATCTCAGTTTCCGACACCCGCAGGCGCTGGGCTAGTTCCTGCACACTGAGGCTGCCCTCAAGAACCAGAACCTTCTCTTGCGGCGGCAATTCCGCCGTCTCCTCAGGGGGGCTAGTTTTAGCAGAGGTGGATAGCTGCGGGGAGCGCTCAGCAGCTGGCCGAGGGCGCGGGGTTGAAACAGCCGCTGTCGGCGGGCGCTGGGCAGGGGGCTTGGCAGTGGGACGGGGCAAGGGCTGGATGGCGTTTAGCTGCGCTTGCTTGACGGTGGAGATCGCCGTCAGAGAATCCAAATCCAAGCCATCTCCATCTCCTTCCTCGCGTCTGCGTTTGCGCTTGCGCTCGGCCTGGCTGCGGCTGGATCGCCGTTCGAGGGCTTTTAGCTCCTCATCCTCCTCTTCTTCCACCGTCTTGCGCTTGACCTTGGGCGTGGCAGGCCGCCCAGGAGCCTCGACCAGCACGGGAGTGGAGATCCCTTCTGGCAAGGGGGGAGAGGATGCTGACTCGGCGGAAACCGTTTTAGCCGTAGGACGGGTGGGGGGCCCCACCAACTCCAGCCGCCGCTGGGGACGGGGAGCCTCCTCCACTTGGCTGGGGCTGTCTTCCTTTTTGGGAGCTGCTGGCTGGCGCTCGGGAGGACTGGCAGGGCGAACCGGTGGGCCCACAAGCTGGGGACGCGGTTGCTGGGCAGTTGGGGGAGGAGAAGCCTTCGCTTCTGCAGGACCAGGAGCAGGGCTGGGCTCGGAAGCCGCTTGAGGCGACTCAGGCCGTCGTGGAGGGGGGAGCACCGTTGGGCGCTTAGCCGCCGGAGCAGGGCCAGCCTGGGGGCTAGCTGCTTTGGCTACAGCCGGCTCAGGTCGAGCTGGAGGGGGCGTCGGCTGTGGCCTTGTCTCACCCACGCGAGCAACTGGTGGCTGCGGCGGGCTGACTGCAGGAGCCTCTTTTGGCGGAGGGATACGCTCAGGTCGCTGCAGCAGCGTTTTGGGAGGACTGGCTTCACTAGAGGGGGCTGGCTGCTGAGGAGGAGCGGGCCGGCGAATGCCAACAATAGCCTGAGGGCGCTCGCTCGCCTTGGCTTCCGCCGCCGGCTCAGCTGGCGAGCTTCCTTGCGGCTTGCTCCGCGGGCGAGGTGGTTTCACAATAGGGGACTTGCCCAGCTTGCTACGCACCAACTCAGCCTGCTCTAGGGAAATGGTGCTGCTGTGGCTCTTGAAAGGGATCCCCAGCTGCTCACAAACCTCCAGCACCTCGCGATTGTCACGCCCCAGTTCGCGGGCAAGGTCGTACAGTCGAACTTTGTCGGTCATTCCTCTGCTTGCCTCTGCTCCTCTCTCCTTGTCAGTTTTACAGGAGTTGAATCAACCTCAATTAACGGATTGAGACTAAACCTGCTGCAGCATAATTCCAGGGGGAATCTAAGTCCAAAAGGGCCGGGGGGCATAGGCAACTAGGGCAGGAAGCAACACCGACAGTGCCTTTTTAGGATAGCCCTTCTACAGTTCCCAGAAGTTGGCCACGGCCGACCCCCCCCAGCCCCATTCTGACAGCTAAGAGGGGCTACCGTGTAGCTGGAACGGAGTGAACCCGGTACCTTGACCGATTCAGGGCTACTGAGGTTGCTCTGAGACTCGCCCCTCTGGGACTGATGTCTCCTGGAGGCTTTCTGCCTCAGAACTGCGCAGCAATTCCTGCTCCAGCAGTTGCCACAGCGAGTCGGGCACCGGCGCCTTGAGGGCTCTACTCATCTGGTGCCTCCGCCGGGCTGCCTGCAAGCATTCTAGCCGGCGACATAGGTAGGCAGAACGACCCATGCCTCTGCCCAAAAGCACCTGGTGAGTGTCGTATTGCCTAACCAGCCGCCACAACTGGGAGCGGGGAAACAATTGGCGGCAGCCTACACAGCGCCGTAGAGGATCTGCGCCTGCCAAAGGATTTGCCTTGAGGAGCCTACTGGGCCTAGTCTACTTCAACTGGGGCAGCCGTGACTGCAGAAACTCGAAGAAACGCTCCACCAAGTAGGGATCCCGCCAGCCCTTGGCTGTTTCTTCCCGCAGGATGTCCATGGCCTCTTGAACGGTGAAGGCGCGCTTGTAGGGTCGCTCCGAGGTGAGGGCGTCGTAGATATCGACAATCTGGAAGATGCGGGCCACCAGCGGGATCCCTTCTCCCCTGAGGCCATCGGGATAGCCGCTGCCATCCCAGCGCTCGTGGTGGTGGCGGATGAGGGGCAGCACATCTCTCAGGGTGCGCAGCGGGCGGCAGATCTCCTCTCCAATCAAGACATGGGATTTCATCACCTCCCACTCTTCCGGCGTATGCTTGCCCGTTTTGCCCAAAATCGCATCAGGTATACCCACTTTGCCGATATCGTGCAGGTAGCCTCCCCAGGTCAGCACCTTGATTAGAGGACGGGGTAGCTGGAGAAACTCGCCAAAGCTTTTGGCCAGTTGTGCCAGGCGCTCACAGTGATCCCCAGTGATGGGATCCCGGCTTTCCACAATGCGGGCAATGGCAAATAAAGCTTGGGCGGCATGATCCAAGTCTTCGTTCAAATGCTTCTGGTGAACGAGGGAACGCACCCGCGCCAGCAATTCCGCCTCGTCAAAGGGCTTGCCGAGAAAATCATCGGCCCCCGCCTCAATGCCCCGCAGGCGATTTTTGCGGTCGCTAGCGGCTGTCATCAGCACCACCGGGATCAAGCGCGTCTCCCCATTGGCCTTGATGCGCCGGCAGACCTCAAATCCGTCGAGCCCCGGCATCCTTACATCCAACAAAATCAGATCCGGCTGCAGGGTTTGCACCATTTGCAGGGCCTGCTGGCCGTTTTCCGCCTCGCTGACCTGGTAGTTACTGCTCTCCAGCAATTTCCTCAGCAACAGGCAGCTGTCGCGCTGATTGCCCACGATGAGGAGGTGACCAGCTCCCCCTTTCTCCGTTGGAGGGGTTACCTCAGGGATCCCAACCCCCCCAAGCCTCTCAGCTTCAGCCGAGTGCATTTTGGCAAAGACTGTCGCTCGCTCACTGCTTCCACGGTAATCTCACCTTCCACCTGCAAGCATCCGCCTTTTCGCTGAGTTTGCCAAGGCTTTAAGTAACTGCCAATGCTTGAAAAAGCACTGGCAAACCCTAAGACTTCTCCTGAAGCAAGGGATCCCATTCCTCGGCCACAATAGGGATAATGAAGGTAGTCTTGGCTACGTTTTTGGCGCCCGTTCTGCTAGCTTCTTGGCAACTTTACTATGTCGTCTTTTTCCTCTGAGTCTCTGCGGGAGCAGGTGCGCCGCATTGATGACCAGCTTTCCCGCCGGCCCCTGGAGCTAGACCCGGCAGGTTACTTTGTCATCTATGTGGATCGACAGCAGCAGCTCATTTGCGCCAAGTACTACAGCACCGTGATCAATGAACGGGGGCTGGCCACTGACCCGGAGACTGGAGCGGTGATCCCAGCGCGAGGGCCAGTCAATCGCCCGCCGCAGCGGGTGTACGTTGGGCGGACGGCCAAAGAGTTGTGTGTCCAGATCTTTGAAAAGGAAAGCGAGAAGGTAGTCTCCCAGCTTAGCCACGCTGCCTACCTGGGGCGGGAGTTCCAGAAGGCAGAGGCGGCCCTCATCTCCGGCGAAGAGTACGTGCAGGACTAGGGGCAAGCTCGCTGCAGGGGAGCAGCTTGTGGCAGAATCGAGCCAGCTTGCTGTGACCAAGGTCACAGCGGGGCAAGCTGGGCTATGGAAGACAAGGTTAAGCCGGGAACCCTTCTGCGGGGACGCTACGAAATCCTTGGCCTTTTGGGGCAGGGGGGCTTTGGGGTTACCTACAAAGCGGTGGATCGCGACACTTTCAATACTCCCTGCGTGGTCAAGCGCCTGCGCCCCCTCTCCACCGATCCCTACACCCTGGCCACGGCCCGCAAGCTGTTCGAGCGGGAAGCCAAGGTTCTCAACCGGCTCAACAACTACGACCGGGTGCCCCGCCTCTTGGCCCACTTCGAGCAGGATCAGGAGTTCTACCTGGTTGAGGAGTTCATTGCTGGGCACGATCTCGGCCAAGAGCTGGTGGCTGGCCAGCCTCTAAGCGAGGCGGAGGTCGTCAAACTGCTGTGGGAGATTCTGGAGATCCTCCACTACGTCCATGCCCGTCAAATCGTGCATCGGGACATCAAGCCAGCCAACCTGATGCGCCGCGACGCCGATGGCAAGCTGGTGCTGATTGACTTTGGGGCGGTGAAGGAGGTGGGACGGCTAGGCAGCCCTGCCCCTGGCCAAACCCAGTTGGCGACGGTGATTGGCTCAGTGGGCTACATGGCCCCGGAACAGCTCAGCGGCAAGCCCCAGCCCTGCAGCGATATCTATTCGGTTGGGGTGCTGGCCATTCAGGCGCTCACCGGCCGTCCCCCCACCAAGATCCCAGACGATCCGTGTACTGGCCAGCTCCTCTGGCGGGATCTAGTACCGGTTAGCGATGCCCTAGCGGAGATTCTGGATCGCATGGTCTGTCCCCGCTGGCAGGAGCGCTTTCAATCGGCGGCTGAGGTAATGGAGGCGCTGCGGCCTCTCCTGCCTACCCCCACCGAAGGTGTAGCGCCTGCTCTTTCCCAGCTTTCGGTGGATCAGCTCTTGGCGATGCGCTTGGTAACCCGCGGCCAGGAAAAAGCTCGCCAAGGGGATCTGCAGGGGGCGATTGCCGACTACACGTTGGCCATCCAACTGGATCCCCAGAATGGCCGCGCCTATAGCCAGCGGGGCAGTGCCCGCTACAAAAGTGGCGACTGGGCAGGAGCTGTGGAGGACTTCACCCAGGCCATTCAACTGACAGGGGATGCCCGTGCCTATGTCAACCGCGGCATCGCCCGCTACCGGCTGGGGGACTATGAGGGGGCAGTTGCCGATTACACCCACGCTCTCCACCTCAACCCCAACTGGGCCGTGGCCTACTACAACCGCGGCAACGCCTACCGGCAGCTCGAGCAAAACCAAAAGGCCATCGAGGACTATTCCCGCGCCCTTGAGCTCAATCCCGAGGAAGTACGGGCTTATTTCAACCGCGGCGTGGTGCGCGGCCATCTGGGAGATGCGCAAGGGGCTGTGGCCGATTTTTCCGAGGTCATCCAACGAGATCCCCAGGATGTGGAAGCCTATTTCAACCGGGGCGTGGCGCGGGCGCAGTTGCTGGACTTTCAGGGAGCGATTGAAGACTACACCCAGGCGCTGCAGCGGGATCCCGCCCACTCTAAGGCCTACTACCACCGCGGCCTAGCCCGCCAAGCTTTGGGGGATCCCCAGGGGGCCATCGAGGATTTTTCCCAAGCCATTGCGCTGCAGCCTGCTGGGGCCTCTGAGGCAGGGGTGGCAGCGCAGGCGGAGCTCTATCTGCAGCGGGCTATAGCCTACCTGGGCAACAACGCCCTGGAGGCAGCGCTGGCTGACTGCGAACAGGCGCTCCGCCTTAACCCGGAGCTGGCGCCGGCCTATTTCTACCGAGGGCTGGCCCGCCAGGAGTTGAGAGATCCGGCAGGCGCCTTAGCCGACTTCAACCGCGCCCTGGAGTTGGATCCCCAGCTGACCAAGGTCTACCTCAACCGTGGGATTGCTCATCTGGATCTGGGCCAACTGGAAGCGGCTCTTGCCGACTTGAACCAGGCCATTGCTTTGGATCCCAGCGATGCCAGGGCCTACAGCAGCCGCGGGCAGGTCCACAGGCTTTTGGGGGATCCCTTGGCGGCCCTGCAGGACTACACGGCTGCCCTAGAGCGGGATCCGAACAACCTGCAGCTCTATTTCCACCGTGGCCAGGCCCATTTCGACCGAGAAGATTGGCCGGCAGCCTGTGCGGATTTCTCCCAGGTGCTGCAGGCGGCAGCCCAAGCTGAACCAGAGCTGCTAGCCAGTGCCCATCTGCGCCGGGGCATGGCGCGGCAACGGCTGGGGGACTGGCAAGGGGCCCTGGCGGATTTCACTGCCCTAATCCAAAAGCAGCCGCAGGCGTCTCAGGGATTCGCCCTGCGGGCGGCGGTACATCTGGCTTTGGGCAACCAAGAGGCAGCGCTAGCCGATCTTGACCAGGCTTTGAGCTGCAACTGCGACTGGGGGCTAGCTGATGCCGCCCTGGCCTACTGTCAGCGGGGGGATCTGCACCGCCAGGCCAACCGGCCGGAGCAGGCCATTGCCGACTACACCCAGGCCCTGCTCCTGAACCCCCAGGAGCGTCAGGCTCTCTTCTGGCGGGCCCTGCTGTGGGATCAAAGGGGGGAGACCGACAAAGCGCTGGCCGACTACACGCAACTGTTGCAACTGGAGCTAGAGCCCCAGGAGCGCCTCTTGGCCCTGAACAACCGCGGCTGGGCCCATGCCCAACAGGGAGATTTTGCAGCGGCCCTCCAGGATTACACCCAAGCCATCGCTCTGGATCCCGCCCACTTCAAGCTTTACCTCAATCGCGCCCTGGCTCGTCTTGCCCTCGGCGATTGGCAGGGAGCTTGCCAGGACTTCCAAACGGCTCTCCAGCTGCAGGACTACGACGGACGGCTCTTGGAAGCAGCGGCAGGGATCCCTTCACTTGCCCCTACAGGACAACTCTGATTTGCCCACGCCGCTCCTCAAAGTCGCTGATCAAGAGTCGCACCTCAATCTGCCATTCTCCCCCTAATGTCAGGGGCACATTCTCAACCGCAAACTGGCCGGGCTTCTTCGGCAGCATTTGTCGGCGCAGAGGTGGGATCCCGCGTTCGGGCAGGGAAAAGGCCAAGTTCAGCTCCTGGGCTGGGATCTTTTTAACCTCCACTTGAACCCGGTTGTTGCCGGGTCGACAGGGCAAGATCCGCAGGGAGAGGCTGCCTTCTGGCCAGCTCAATTCCTCTTGGCAAGACGGCTCTGCAGGGGAGCTCCTCTCCTGTCCAGGCGGAGCTTGAGCTACCAAAAAACTGGTCAGGGCCAGCACCAGGATCAGTCCCACCAGCTCCAGGCGGACGATCTGGCGTAGCAACCGGCCCACCGCCTGCCCACCCTGCCGTAATGCTGGCACCAGCCGAAACTTGTTGTGGGCGCCCAGCCCCACCATCATTAGCACTATCAGCAGCTTGGTCCAAAGGTATCGCCCATAGGGATGATCCCAGTCCCAGCCGCCGTGAATCCCAGCCATTCCCACCCCCGCTAGGATAAGCCCCGGCACTGCCCAGGTGGCTACGTCAGAAAACCGTTGGATAGTGCCTACAGATGGGTAGGGAGCAGATTCCCTGCTCAGCAAGCGCTCCAGCCCCCATAGCCCCCCTAGCCAAAAAGCCGAGCCGGCTAGATGTAGCCCCAGCAGCGCCATCGTTCCTGCCGGATACTCGCTCGTGAGGGCATGGCCAATGGGCAGAAACGATCCAATGACCAACACCGAGCCCACACTGCTGGCCCAGGCGGCACCTCCCTCGCAGGCCCAGATCAGAACTCCTAGCCCCACTAGCCGCAGTGCCGTACCCCAGCCGTAGGGAGAAAGCATCACACTCAGCAGCTTTTGCCCATTGAGGTGGGGGTAAAGCTGGGCCAAGTGCAAACTGAAGGCCACCAGAGTCAAACTAAGGGTGAGCCAAGCTGCCACGAAAGCCCAGGCCTTAAAGGACTCCGTCCTGCTGGCGCGAACAGAGAGCTCTATTCCATTTGCCCCCAAAACGCTCGAACGCCCCTGCAACAGCCGCCACCAGCCCAACACCCCCACCACAAAGAGGCTGCCCAGGTAGATCCCCCAGCGCACACCTACCAGCGGCCAATATAGGGGATCCCTTCTTCGGAGGTGGGCCGCCCTCACCGCTTGAACCAGCTCTGGATCTGCAGTCCCCACCTGGAAGACAAACGAGCCACTCACCGGATGGGAATCAGCGGAAATGGCCCGCCAACTGACAAGGTAAACCCCCGCTGGGATTCCCTGGGGCAAATCCCCCTGAAGCGCCTCGCCCCTGCTCACCAGGTTTTCCAGGGGCAATACCTGTCCATTTCCGTCCAAAACCTGGAGCTGCGTAAGCTGCACCGGCTCATTGAAAACCAGCCGCACTTGCGTCGGCGCTTCCTGGAGCACCGCTCCATCTTCCGGGAAAGTGGAGAGCAAGCTGGCATGGGCGAAAGCGGGCGAGATCCCAGCCGTCCACAGCAAGAAGCCGAGGATCCCAGCCCAAATCCCAGCAAAGACCCTTCTAGGGCGAGACATCCTGCCCAGCAGGCCGCCTAGCGACTGCCGTGACCATGACCCTGTCCACTACCTCCACCTGTCAGCTTCAGCAGCGGGGCCGGCTCCGGCAAGCTCTTGGGATCCTCGCCCGGCTGCGCCACCTGGATCCAGCGGTGCATGCCTTTTTCGCACTCCTGGATCACCGGGATGGGGATGACCTCGCCGGGCCGATTCGGCAGCTTGGCGCTGATGCTGAACTCATCCATGAGGCCATCGGGCAGCGAGCCGCCACTCCAAATCACCTCGGCAACCGTTTCGGTGATCATCTTCCCGTGGGACTCGTATGGGGTCTTCAGCGGCCTTTTGACCGTCTCGATTTTCCACAGAGGGTGCACCATCGGCTTCACGGAAACAAATCCCTCTGGGATCTGCACCCGCAAGCGCTTGGTTGGGGAGCCATCACATCCATGGGGTACGCGAAAGGTGAGCTTGGTGTAGCTGCCTGCCGGGGCTTCTTGGGGATGGACGGTAACATGAGCCCAGGCAGAAGAAAGAGGCAAAAAGCTCATACCCAAAGCCAGCAGAGATTTTCTGGCTAGAGCTAGGTAACTTTGCAGATGCAGACCCATTTCCAATCTCCAGAGCTAAGTAACTTTGCAGACCCATTTCCAATCTCCTTTTTTTCCAATTTCTTTAGTTTTCCAATTTCTTCAGGGATGGCGATGGGATCCGTGGGATTCCATCAGGCTCATGCTGTGCTGGCCCCAACTGGAGAGACCCATGGACACCAGGCCGGCGCTGGCCAAGCCCATGGACACCAGCCCAAAGGAGAGAGCGCCCATGGCTACTAGGCCAATGGAGAGGATGCCGTGGGTTACCACACCGATGGCTACCACCCCATGGGCAGAAATGCCCACCGCCACCAGCCCATGGGCCCCTATGCCCACTGAGAGAAGCTGGCAGCGGGATCCCTGGACTTGACGGCCCTGCTCCTGCAGCGCCTGAGGTGCCACGGCCACTTCGTCCTGGGCCATTAGCCCTTACTCCAGTTGTGCTCAGCGCGATCCAAGACGTAGGCGGCCACCGCCTCGATCTCTTCTGGCTTGAGGAGCTTGCCAAAAGCAGGCATGGCCCCTTTGCCGTTGCGCACCTGGGCTTGGATTAGCTCTAGCGTATCCACGTGGTACTCGTGCAGGGCAGCTAGGGAGAGATTTTTAGCCGGCACTATCGAGTTGCGCCCGTTCAAGTGGCAGCCCACACACTTGGCCTGAAAGACCTTGGCTCCTAAAGCCAAATCCGGCTCAGCAGAAGCCACTTGCGGGCTCCAAAAGACAGCGGCACCGACAAGCAAAAGCAGCAAGAAAAGTTTAACGATCCGCATTTTCCTCTCAACAATTTGCAAAAGACTGTTCATGGAAAAATCTAGTTTTTGAAGCTAGACCATTATCTCTGGCGGGTCAGGCCACGTCAAAAGACAGCCTGTCAAGTCCCCCCAGCTACCATAGGGTGGAGGATCCCTAGGGCCATGAGCAGTCTGCCGCCGGAGTTCATCCAGTTAGTGCGCCAGAAGGCCGACATCGTTGAGGTGGTGGCCGAAAAAGTGGTGTTGCGCAAGCGGGGGCAAAACTTTGTCGGCCTCTGCCCTTTCCATGACGACCACAAGCCCAGCTTTCACGTCAGCCCCAGCAAGCAGATCTACAAGTGCTTCGCCTGTGGCGCCGGGGGAGATGTCATCCGCTTTGTTATGGAGACCGAGCGCCTTTCCTTTGCCGAAGCCGTGCGCTGGCTAGCCCGCCGCTACCATGTGCCTGAGCCCAAGGGATCCTTCTCCCCAGACTACGAACGCCAGGTCTCGCGTCAGGAAAAGCTGCTGGAGGTCTTGGCCATGGCCGCCGACTTCTACCGGCACGCCCTCCACTCCCCGGTGGGATCGGCGGCTAGGGAGTATCTGCATAGCCGCCGCTTGAGCGAAGAGACCTGTCAACAGTTTCAAATCGGCTTTGCTCCCTCCGGATGGCAGTCGCTCTACGAGTACCTGGTTAACCAGAAGCGCCAGCCGGTCAAGCTTCTAGAAGAAGCCGGCCTGCTGGTGCCGCGCCAGGGAGGAGGCCACTACGACCGCTTCCGCAACCGCATCATGCTGCCCATTTTTGACCTGCAGGGGCAGGTCATCGGCTTTGCCGGCAGGGCTTTAGGAGAGGAGCAGCCCAAGTACCTCAACTCCCCAGAAACGGAGCTTTTCAACAAGAGCCAGGTGGTCTATGGCCTCAACTTTGCCCGCGAGGCCATCGCCAAAGCCGACCAAGTTTTGGTCGTGGAAGGGTACTTTGATGTGATCGCCCTGCACCAAGCCGGCATTGCCTATGCGGTAGCCGCCATGGGCACGGCCCTGACGCCGCACCAAGTCAAGGCTCTGCTGCGCTACACGCCGTCCAAGCGGGTCATCCTCAACTTCGACGCCGACCGCGCTGGGTTGAATGCCGCCCTGCGGGCTATTCAAGCCGTTGAGGAGCAGGCGCGGCGGGGGGAAATCGAGTTGCGCATCCTCACCCTTCCTGCTGGGAAGGATGCCGACGAATTCCTGCGGCAGCACCCGGCTTCCCAACTAGAGGCCCTGCTGGCTCAGGCTCCCCTATGGCTGGACTGGCGGATTGAACAGGTGCTGGCCGGTCGGGATCTCAGCCAGGCCGCCGATTTCCAACAGGCCTATCAAGCGCTGGTGCAACTGCTGGCCGGTCTAGGTGGACAATGGCGCTCCTTGTATATCCACAAAGTGGCGGAATTGCTCAGCCGGGGCAGCGCTCGCCTCAGCCGCAATCTGGAAGAGGATCTGCGCCGCGCCGTGCGCCAGTACCGCTGGTCAAAACCCCAACAACCTGCTGCCGACCGGGGATCCAAACTCTTGCAGTCCGAGTCCCATCTTCTGCAGATCTACTTGCATTTTGCCGAGTACCGCCGCGAGATCCGCCAAACCTTGATGGAGCGGGAGCTGCAATTCAGTTTCCGTCCTCACCGGGAGCTGTGGCAGCGGATCTTAGAGCTGGTCTCGGCTCAGCCGGAGCTGGAAGACGAGGAGGAGGGTCTTTTGACCGCCCTGCGCACTCTCTGCGCCCAGGACGACGCCCTCAACGAGCGCCTCAGCCACCTGCTCTGGCAGGACGAAACTACCCGCGTAGCTCTGATGCGTCCACGCCTGGTGGTGCGGGCTGCTCTAGCCAACATGGAGCTGGAAATTCGTCAGAAGCGCTACCGCTACTGGACACAGCTCTGGGAGCAGGCCTTTTCCGAAGGCAACACCACTCTAGCTGCCGAATACCAGGCCAGCATTCACCAGGAATATCAGGCTATCTTGGCCTTGCAGCGCCAGGTGCAGCTTAACCTGGAAGATTTGCCGGAGACAGCGCTAGCGGAGGAGTGGACTTAAGCAGTTCCGGGTCCGCTCTCCCTCAAGAGAAGGGGCAGGGGGGGAGGGCGCAGTGAAGCGCGCCGGCGAGAGACTGGGGAGCCACTCATCCGCCTGGCCATACGCCTGCTGGGCAAAGCGGCGGGCTAAGGCCGGCAGGATGGCCAAAGGGCTGCTGAAGCCAGAAAAGAGTTGTAGCCCTTCCCAGCCGGGCAGGGATCCCACCAAGGGATAGTGATCGCCACTGAAGGCCACCAAGCAGTGACACCAGCGCCCGGGCAAGTGGGCCACTTGGGGTAGGTAGCGCCCCACCTGCGCCCGGATTTGCGCTTCGCCGCTAGTGGCATCCAGCTGGGCTTGAGGATCCGTCAGCACCCGACTGATCTGGCCCAGGCGAATGCTGCCGTCCAGAAACTGCAGGATCCCGACATCCAGGATGGGCGGGCAGAGCTCCTGCCCTGGCTTGTCCCAGAGGGGATCCCGGTCGGGGTGAGCCGCCTGCCGCTCCAGCTCCAGGCGCTGCACCGGCGCGCTCATGACAATGGTTCTCAGCCGCACTGCCGCAGGCTCTAGCTCGAGGGATTCGGCGTGGGTGAAGTAGATAGGGGCATAGATGCCAGCTTGACGCAACAAAGCCCGTGTCCAGCCGCCGGCGCACACCACCACCTGGGCTGCCCCGTGGAAGTCGGCGGGTGTCTCTACGCCGGTGACCCGCTGCCCTTGCCGCCGCAAGCCAGTTACGCTTTGCAAAAGCAGGGATCCCCCCAGGCGTTGGAAAGCCCTCCGAAAAGCCAGGGTCGTCAGCCAGGGGTGGATGTGGCCGTGCTGGGCCCAGAGCACGCCCTCCAGGGCCGCCGGCTGCAAAAGGGGCTCCAGCTCACAGGCCGTCTCCACCGGAATCCGCTGGGGTGGGATGCGACAGTCGGCTAGATCCGCCTCCACCGTTTCCACTGAGTAGCCAGGAGCAACCAATAGGAGCAGATCTAGCTCGCGAAAGTGAATATCTGCCTCCAGCTCCTCTGAGAGAGTGCGGTAGCGCTGGATCCCTTCTTCCCCCAGAGCTTTGAGCAGGGGAGTTTTTCCAGCCCAATGAGCCAAGCCACCGTAGCTATAGCGGGTGGCACTGGCGGGCAGCGCCTCCTTCTCAAGGAGAAGAACGGATCCCCCCTGGCGGGCCAACTCATAGCTTAGGGCTGCTCCGGTGATCCCGCCGCCGACAACAATCCAGTCATAGTTGGCCATGCCTGTCGCGCTCCTCGGTTGGCAATTGCTCCGCCCTTGCCAGGAACACAAAAACAGGCAGGGATCCGCCCCTGCCCTAGAATGGCCTGCCTCAGGCTTTTTTAGGACTCCTGCGCCAGACGGGCATAAAACAGGCCCTGAACGCGAACGGTGCGAGGTTCCAGTGCCCCTTGCTCGGTACTAGACGGCTGAATGCTCACAAAGGAGCCAGCGATTTCTCCAGTGCTGGAATCTACGCGAGCAATGCGCAGCGACATTTTCCCCCGGGAAATCTCGTCCACCTTGCGGTTGGCCGCAAAGTCCTCCTTGGCCGCCTGCAGCCCCACAGCCGTGTCGTAGCCAGTGCTAGAACCCCGCCCCCGCGAGTCGAGGAAGCTGCTGGTACGGTAGCCAGGTACCAAGAACTCGCCTTCAAAGTCCGTTGAGGGATCGATGACCGACCCTTGAGCGGTGGCCACCAAGTCTTTCACGCTAAACAAAAAGGGCACCAGCTCGCGGCGAGGCAACTGACCGGTGGTTGGCTGGAAGGTGATCCCATCCACCACTTTGAACTCCAAGCCGCCCTCTTTGGCAGTGACTTCCGCTTTAATCGGCCCCAGGGTAGCGGCCGAGATCATGATGTTCTTGGCTTTGATAAACTCTTTTTCCCCGTTCCGTTTTTCTTCTTCCACCTCAATTTGCACGGGCTGGAAGCAGACATCGGTCAGCTTTAGGGATTCGCCCTGGGGCACCTCAATGCGGCCGCGGGCATTGTCCGAGACCGACGGGCAAATAGCCGCCTTGCCCGTGTTGCGGATCTGGTCGTAGGTTAGAGGGGCCTTGGCTGCCTCAGCCCGAAAGGCGAAGACGCCTAGACAAAGCGCCAGCAGGATGGCGAGCAGGGGACGGTACCGCATAATCAACCTCGAAAAACCTGTTTTGAATCTCTTGGGAAATAAACCAGTGCCCCCATTGTACGCAATCGCAATCCGCTCTTTGCTAAGCCAAGCAAAGTTTCTTGACTGGGCAAGAACTAAAGCTGGCTAACCGCTAGAGATCCCAGCCAGTGCTCTCGGATTTGGGCCACCAGTTCACCGATGGGCTGCTGGTTGACCCGGTAGCTGGTGGGATGGGCAATCAGGCGGGCTGTGCTCTCGAAGAGACAGTCCCGCTCCACCAGGCCATTTTCCCGCAGGGTGCGGCCGGTGGCCACCAAGTCCACAATGGCATCAGCCATGCCCGTGAGGGGAGCCAGCTCCACTGAGCCGGCAAGGGAGATGAGCTCCACCGGCAAATCCAGGCGGTCGAAATACTCGCGGGCACAGCGGACAAACTTGGAAGCTACCCGGGCATAGGGCGGCAACTGGGCTGCTGAGGTGTAGGGGCTGTCTTGGGGAAGAGCCACCACCATGCGGCAGTAGCCAAACTTTAGGTCCAACAGGTGGGCTACCCCCGCTTCCCTGCCGGCATAGCGCTCCCGCAGGACATCGTAGCCGACAATCCCCAGCTGGGCCTGGCCGTACTCCACGTACACCGGCACGTCCTGGTTGCGCACCAGCAGCGCCGCGTAGCGCTGTCCCTTGAGCTGGGTAGGGGATTCAATGCGCAGGAGGCGATTGGCCGGATCCAAAAAGCGGCTAAAGTCGATCCCTACCTGCTGCAGACAGCGGATGGCATCGGCTAGCAAAGCTCCCTTGGCTAGGGCAATGGTGATCGGCTGACGGTCGGGAGGATGAACTTGGCAGTCGTGCAGCTGAAGATCCAAAGCTGTCGACATGAAGGGGGCCGCTGTCCCAGGGCAACTCCCAATCCTAGCAACTGCTAGGTCATCTGTGCTCCCGAAACTGGGCAAGAGCACGGCACAGCCCCGGGACAGCCTCTGCTGGCCAGAAGCCCTCGCCGCGCCGGCCCTGGTGCAACTGTAGGTAGAGATCCCAGGCAGCGGGGCTGCCGTGGGCAATCAAAGTTAGCGAGGGGAAGGTCTGCTCCAGGGTGAGGCTCTCTTCGGCCATCAGTTGGGAGGCCATGGCCTCCATATCCCGCTGCAGGCAGTACACCCCCTGCCCAAAAGCTTGCCACTCCTCTTGAGTTAGCTCCAGCGCCCAGGTTTCTCCTCCCACAAGGGCCACAAAAGGAGAGCGCCGGGGATCCCAGCCCAGTCGCCAGCCGGATCCCTTGCAGAGAGGAGAGGGGGTAGAAGAGAAAAAAGCCTCCATGCTGGGTTAGGCCAAAAAGATGCAGGTAGAATCAACGGGTGCGTTACCAGCATAAAGCGCCGATGCTCAGTTACCAACCTCCCCCCACCCAGCGGCGGCTTCCTCTCCAGGGCACGCTCGGCTGGGGTGTGCTGCTTGCGGCTTTGGCGTTGCGCGCCACAGGGGATCCCGGAGGAACCTGGGCCACGGTGGCTACCCCGCAAAACCCGATCTTACGGGTGGGCATCCTGCAGCAGTTTGGTCGCTCTGAACAGGATCAGGTGGAGTTGGCAGCGCCAACCGGGTCGCTACTGACGCTGGAATTTCCCCAGGCCGACGGCAGCACCCAGAGGCAGCGCACTCCGCGCGTAACTGTCGGGATCGTCAACCGCGCCTTGGCCACTCCAGAAACCGTGTACCGCCTTGTTCTCAGCAGCCACAAAAGTTTTGAGAGCGCCGAGGCCAGCGCCAAGCGTTGGCAGGCTTTAGGGATCCGCACCGAGATTGCCCAGCCGCAGGAGTGGCAAGTGTGGGCCAGCCGCGCCTACACCCCTCAGCAGTTGGCCCAGATTCAGCGCTATGCCCAGGCCAAGGGGATCCCCCAGGTGCGGCTTGAGGTCCAGCAGCGGCGCCAACAGCCCCAGCTAAGCTGGGTGCATGGCCACTTTCGCTACCACCGCACCCGGCTTCAGGTAACCTCGGACGCGGGCTATCTGCGGGTAAACGACCGCTACTATGCCGGCTCGATTACCATTCAGCCTAACGCCTACGGCAGCTACACCGTGGTCAACGCCGTGCCGCTGGAAACCTATCTGCGGGGGGTGGTGCCCCACGAAGTAGGGCCGGGAGCTCCCTTTGCCGCCATGGCCGCCCAGGCAATTCTGGCGCGCACCTACGCCCTCAAGAACCTGCACCGCTTTCAGGTCGACGACTACCACCTCTGTGCCAACACCCACTGCCAGGTCTACAAGGGGCTGACGGGAACCCATCCGCGGGCGGACGAGGCCGTTCGCCAGACCAGCGGCTTGGTGCTTACCTACAATGGCAAGCTGGTGGATGCTGTGTATTCTTCCTCCAACGGCGGCATCTCGGCAGGCTTTGAAGAAGTTTGGGACGGCGAGCCGCGCCCTTACCTGCGCCCCCGCGCTGACCTCGCCCACCAGCCCGCTCAGCCCTTTGATTTGCGGCGGGAGAGCGACTTCAAGGCTTTTCTGGAGCAGCGGGAAGGTTTCCATGAAGCAGGGGTATCCCGCCTTTTCCGCTGGGAGTTCTCCCAATCCCTGGCGGAGCTCAACGCCCAGCTGCGGGCTGCCCAAGAGTACCTCGGGATCCCTCTCCCCGAGTGGACGACCATCCAGGGGCTGCAGGTTCTGGAGCGCTCGGTCAGCGGTCGGGTTCAGGCGCTGCAAGTGGACCTGCAGACACCCCAAGGATCTCACTCGCTGGTTTTGCGCAAGGATCAGGTGCGCCTAGCTTTTCCCCGCCTCTACAGCACCCTGTTTCGCGTCGAGCCCCTAAAACAGGGCAAGGAGCTAGCGGGCTACCGCTTTATCGGCGGCGGCTTTGGCCATGGGGTGGGGCTGAGCCAGTACGGCGCCTACACCCTAGCCCGTCGGGGGTTGAATGCAGCCGAGATCCTCGCTTTCTACTACCCTGGCACGACCCTGGCCAAGCTGGGATCCCTCCCCGAGGCTTCGCTGGCTGACCAGTCCTTGTCCGTCCAGAAGTAGCGTTCCCCATGGCAGCAGAGCAGCAGAATGCCGGCCATCCTCCGCTTGAGGAGCAGGAGATCTCAGCCCCGCTGGAGCCCGTTCAAATAAGGGGGTTGGAGCCCTCTGCCCTCCCCGCGGCCCCACCAGGGTTTAAGTCGGGGTTTGCGGCGCTCATTGGACGGCCCAATGTGGGCAAGTCCACTCTCATGAACGCCCTGGTAGGTCAAAAGATCGCCATCACCTCCCCTGTGGCCCAGACCACTCGCAACCGCCTGCGCGGGATCCTCTCCCTCCCCCAAGCCCAGATCATCTGGGTGGATACTCCTGGCATCCACAAGCCCCTCCACCGACTGGGGGAGATCTTGGTGCACAACGCCCAGGCCGCCATTGGGAGTGTGGACGTCGTTCTCTTTGTGGTGGATGGCTCAGTGCCAGCAGGTCGCGGTGACGCTTTCATTGCGGAGCGGATCCCTGCCACTACCCCCTGCATCCTTGTCTGCAACAAAGCCGATCTCCTCAAAGACGCTGCCACGCGCCAAGCTCACCAGGAGAGCTACCAGGCCCTGCGGCCCGCTGCGCCGGTGGTTTGGGTGTCTGCCTTGGATCCCGGCAGCTTGCCACCCCTTATCCAAGTCACCGTCGACCTGCTGCCGGCTGGGCCCTACTACTATCCGCCAAACCTGGTCACCGATCAGCCAGAGCGATTCATCATGGCGGAGCTCATCCGGGAACAGGTGCTGCTGCACACCCGCGAGGAAGTGCCCCACTCGGTGGCCGTAACCATCGACCAGGTGGAGGAAACCCCCAAGGTTACCCGCGTCTTGGCCACCCTCTACGTAGAGCGGGACTCGCAAAAAGGGATCCTCATTGGCAAGGGAGGGGAAAGGCTCAAGCAAATTGGCCAGGCTGCCCGCCTTCAGATTCAAAAGCTCATTGCCGGCAAGGTGTACCTGGAGCTGTTTGTCAAGGTGCGGCCCCACTGGCGGCGCTCCGAGCACCTCCTGCGCGACTTCGGCTACCGCCTCGAGACGTAGGGATTGAGCAGAGCGGCGGTTGCGGCTAATCATGGAAATGGCAATGCTTCCCGTGGAAGGCTAAGAACCATGCTGCGACTGTACGGGATCCCCACCTCTGGCAATTGCTACAAGGTGGAGCTACTTCTGAGGCAGCTGGGGATCCCCTATGAGACGGTTGAGGTGAACTCCCGCACCGGCGAGAACCGCCGCCCCGAGTACCTGGCCAAGAACCCCTTGGGCCAGATCCCGGCCTTGGAGCTAGAAGACGGCACGGTCTTGGCCGAGTCGGCTGCAATCTTGGTCTATCTAGCAGAAGACACCCCTCTCTATGGCCAAACGCGGCTAGAGCGGGCTGAGATCCTGAAATGGCTGTTTTTTGAACAAACCCGCATTGCTCGCTACATTGCCACTACCCGCTTCCTCGTGCGGACTGGCCAGGCCGAGGCCAACGCCGAGCTGATTGCCCAGAACCTAAAACTGGGCACGGAGGCCTTGGAGATCATGGAAGGCCATCTGAAGGGGAAAGAATTCTTTGTGGGCAACCGCTACACCATCGCCGATCTGGCCCTCTTCACCTATACCCACGTGGCGGAGCAAGGCGGATTTGACCTCAAGCCCTTCCCCAACATCCGCGCCTGGTGTGAGCGGGTCAAGGCCACCGAGCGCTTTTTCCCTCTCCCTGGAGCCTAGAGGTCCCCCTGCAGCCGATTGACGGAGAGTTGCCGGGCAGCTACCCATCGGAACTACCGAGAGCTTGGCAGGCCTTAGCGCCCCTTGAGCTCGCGCTGGATTTCCCGCCGCGTCTCCCGTTCCTTAATGGCTTGCCGCTTGTCGTGAAGCTTTTTGCCGCGGGCCACGCCCAGGTGGGCTTTGATCCAGCCGCGGTTGAGCACGAGCCGCAGGGGAACCACCGTCAGGCCCTTTTGCTCCACCAAACCCCGCAGGCGATCAATCTCACGGCGGTGCAGCAGCAGCTTGCGGCGGCGGGTGGGATCGTGGTTGAACTCCTTGCTGGTAGTCCCGTGGGGGGCAACATGCAAGTTGTGCAGCCAGGCCTCGCCATCGCGAAAGAGCGCAAAGGCATCTTGGAGATTGGCTTTGCCTGCTCGGATGGACTTGACCTCCGTGCCGGTGAGTTGGAGCCCAGCTTCGTAGGTCTCCAAGATCTCATACTCAAAGCGGGCGCGGCGGTTTTCCACTAGAGTTTTGACGTTGGGATCCACAGCCATAGACTTTTTTGAGGTTTGGCTAACTCCAATCCTAGGGGGAGGCCAGGGATCCCTCCAGCTTGCGCACTTCCTGGGCCACCCGCCGCTCCGACTTGCCGCGCCAGACAAAGCGGAGGGGAGTGCCGGCAAAGTCTAAGTTTTGCCGGAAGTGTTTTTCCAGGTAGCGGCGGTAGTTTTCTTTGAAGAGATCGGGATCGTTGACGAAAAGGAGGAAAGTGGGGGGCTGCTCTGCTATCTGAGTGCCGTAGTAGATCTTGCCCTGCCTGCCCTGGCGGTTGGCGGGGGGCGATTGCCAAGCAAGGGCTTCCTGCAGCACTTCGTTGACCACGGAGGTGGGGATGCGTTTGCGATGGGCGGCTACCACGGTGTTGACCTCGGCGAAGATCTTGTGGGTGCGCTGCCCTGTGAGGGCGCTAACAAACAACAGGGGCGCCCAGTCGATGAAGTAAAGCCGCTCGCGGATCTCGCGGGTGTACTCGTTGATGGTGTAGGTATCCTTTTCCACTGCATCCCACTTGTTGACGACGATAATGCAGGCGCGGCCCTCTTCCTCAATGCGGCCAGCCAGCCGCTGATCCTGCTCGGTTACCCCCTCCAAGGCGTCAATGACCAGCAGCACCACGTCTGAGCGCCGAATGGCCTTGAAGGCCCGGTTGATGCTGAAAAACTCCACCCCGTACTCCACCCGGCTTTTCCTACGGATCCCGGCTGTGTCGATGAGGCGGTAGGTCTGCCCCTCCCACTCCACCAGGGTGTCGATGGCATCGCGGGTGGTGCCGGCGATGGGGCTGACAATGGCCCGCTCGGATCCTACTAGGCGGTTGAGCAGGCTGGACTTGCCCACATTGGGCCGGCCAACAATGGCCACGGCAATGGGCTCTGCTTCAGTTGCGGCTTCCTCCCCTCCTGGCAGATGGGGCAGCACTGCCTCCAGCACCTCTGCCACGCCATTGCCGTGGAGGGCAGAGCAGGGGATCGGCTCGCCCAGCCCCAGCTTCCAGAAGACTGCCGCCTGGGCCAGGCCCAGTTGCCCTGACTCGCACTTGTTGACGGCCACCACCACTGGCAGGGGTTGTTTGCGCAGCCAATCGGCCAATTCTTTGTCGGCGGGGGTCAGCCCTTCGCGGCCATCCACCACGAAGATCACCGCGTGCGCTTCGGCCATCGCTGCCATGGCCTGCTGGCGAATATGGGGCAAAAATTCGCTGTCGTCGCCAAAGACCAGTCCGCCCGTATCCACCACCCGCAGGCGGCGCCCATTCCACTCCACCTCTTGGTAGAGGCGATCCCGCGTTATGCCAGGCTCGTCGTGGACAATGGCCGCCCGTACCCCCGCCATGCGATTGACGAGGCTGGACTTGCCCACGTTGGGGCGACCCACAACAGCTACTAGAGGTAAGGGCACGGCTGCTGTTGAGAAAGCCAAAGCTGGATCTCTATCCTAGCCGTTGGCTTTCCTGCCGCCCAAGACTGGCCTTGCTCTAGATTGCCTTGGGAGCCGCTCTGGCGGTAAGCTGTGCAGTTAACCCCAATTCCGTGGCTTTATGAACCTTGCCCCTGCCCAACGCCTGCGCAAGCTGCCTGCCTATGTCTTTGCCCGGCTGGACGAGCTCAAGGCCCGCGCCCGCCAGCAGGGGCTGGATTTGATCGATCTGGGCATGGGCAACCCCGATGGCCCCACCCCCCAGCCGGTGGTGGAAGCAGCCCAGGCGGCCATTGCCGATCCCCTCCACCACGGCTACCCTCCCTTCGAGGGCACGGCTAGCTTCCGCCAGGCCATTGCCGAGTGGTACTGGCGCCGCTATGGAGTAGAGCTAGATCCCAATGACGAGGTGCTGCCTCTTCTGGGATCCAAAGAGGGCCTGACCCACCTGGCCTTGGCCTATGTGGATCCCGGGGATCTGGTGCTGGTGCCTAGCCCCGCCTACCCGCCCCATTTTCGCGGCCCCTTGATTGCCGGCGGCCAGATCTACCCGCTGCTGCTGCGTCCGGAAAAAGGGTGGCTCATTGACCTGCAGGAGATCCCGCCGGAGGTGGCTAAGCAAGCGCGGCTGCTCTACTTTAACTACCCCAACAACCCGACAACGGCGGTGGCGCCCCGCTCCTTTTTTGAAGAAGTGGTGGAGTTTGCCTGCCGATACGACCTGCTCTTGGTGCACGACCTGTGCTACGCCGAGCTGGCCTTTGACGGCTATCGGCCCACCAGCCTGCTGCAGATCCCCGGTGCCAAGAACCTGGCAGTAGAGTTCCACACCCTCTCCAAAACCTACAACATGGCCGGCTGGCGGGTAGGGTTTGTGGTGGGCAACCGCCAGATCATCCAGAGCCTGCGCACCCTAAAGACCAACCTCGACTACGGCGTTTTTGGAGCTATCCAAAAGGCCGCCGAAACTGCCCTGCGCCTGCCCAATAGCTACTTGGAGGAGGTGAAAGAGCGCTACCGCCGCCGGCGCGACTATCTCATTGCCCGCCTGGCGGAGTTGGGCTGGCAGATCGAGCCGCCGCGGGCGACGATGTACCTCTGGATCCCCACCCCCCGCACCGCCGACGGCACCCCCGAAGGCTCGACGGAGTTTGCCCTGCGGCTTTTGGAGTCCACAGGCGTGGTCGTAACCCCTGGCAACGCTTTTGGAGAAGGGGGAGAGGGCTACGTGCGGATTAGCCTCATTGCCGACTGCGAGCGCATAGGGCAGGCCATCGACCGCTGGGCCGAGGCCGGGATCCGCTACTGCTGAGCCTCAGTCTTTCGGAAGGTGATACTGCTCCACAATCCGCCGGGCAAAGGGAGGGACATGCCGCTCCAGCTTGTGGGGATAGTGGCGGCGCACATAGAGATAGTTGCGGACAAAGTGGGAGTCGATGGAAAAGCGGGCATACTCCAGGCCGCGGGGCCCAAAGCGCTGGATGGCTGCCCCCAGGATCCGAGCCAGCCATAGGGGCAAGCTCAAGGCTTGCTCATAGGCTTGGATCCCCTGTTGCACTGCCGCTTGCCGCGATCCCTGCGAGATCACCGGTTGGGTTTCCAGCTCTTCCCAAACCAGATCCAGGAGCTCCCGCCCGCGCGAGTCTGTCTCTTATACACATCT
>NZ_JANSHF010000008.1:0-42217 GCF_047461475.1 Synechococcus sp. WC10meta | reverse complement strand
GTGCTACGGAAGCGACCCCGCCAAAGCCCGCCAGGTTCTAAAAGTCCTGCCCCCGGACTACGCGGGTGTACTACACCACAAGCCTCTGCCAGACGGCCATAAACTTTGTGTGCAATTCAGCGCAAAGGATATAAAGCGACAGCTTAACAAGTTGGCTCGCGTCTTTCCCCACCTGAAGGGAGAGCGGATTCGGGTCAGGGAGGAAGAGTTCCCCCTGGGCGCTGACCTACAATGAGGGGGATGCTGCAGCGCCTCGAGGTCCAGAACCTGGCCGTGATCCGCGAGGCGGTCTTGGAGCTCGCCCCGGGCCTCAACGTCCTCACCGGGGAGACGGGGGCGGGGAAGAGCCTCCTGGTGGACGCCCTGGCCCTCCTCCTGGGGGCGAGACCCGAGGGCATGGTGGGGCCTTTCGGGGACAGCCTCCTGGTCACGGCCTTCTTCCAGGGGCCCGAGCCCAAGGTCCTCTCCCGGAGGGTGGGGGGCCGCTCCACCCCCCGGATTGACGGGGAGGTGGTGAGCCTAAAGGAGCTGGAGGAGGAGGCCCAAAAGCGCCTCTCCCTCCATGCCCAGCACACCGCCTTGGCCCTCCTCTCCCCCAGGAGGCAGCGGGAGGTTCTGGATGCCCTCCTGGACCCCGCCCTCCTCGCCCGCTACGCCGAGGCCTACGCCCACCACCAGGCCCTCCTCGCGGAAAAGGAGGCCCTGGAGGCCGCTTTGCGGGAGAGGCGGGCCCGGGAAGACCTCCTCCGCTTCCAGCTTGCGGAGATCCAGGGGGCCAGGGTCCAGCCCGGCGAGGACGAGGCCCTTCTGGAGGAGGCCCGGAGGCTTCGCCACCTGGAGGCCCTCAAAGAGCGGGCGGCCAGGGCCCAGGCCCTCATGGAGGAAGGGGCTTTGGAGGCTTTGGAAGCCGCCTTCCGCGAGCTCAGGTCCGGGGCCCGCTACGACCGGGCCCTCGAGGCCCTGGCCCAGGACCTGGAGGCGGCTTTGGAGGGGGCGCGGGCGGTGGCGGCGGAGCTTTCGGCCTACCTGGAGGGCCTGGAGGGGGACCCGGAGCGCCTGGCCTACCTGGAGGAAAGGCTAAACCTCCTGGAGCGCCTGAAGCGCAAGTACGGCCCCACCCTGGAGGAGGTCCTGGCCTACGGGAAAAGGGCGGAGGAGGAGCTTGCCCGGCTGGAAGGGGGGGAGGCCCGGCTTGCGGAGGTGGAGCGGGAGCTCCAGGTGGCCCAAGAAGCCCTCCTCCAGGCCGGGGAGGCCCTGAGCCGGGCCCGGGAGGAGGCGGCGAGGAGGCTTATGGCGGGCATGGAGGGGGAGCTAAAGGAGCTCGGCTTCCCCAGGCCCCGCTTCCTGGTGGACCTGAAGCCTTTGCCGGAGCCTGGACCCTCGGGCCTGGAGGAAGTGGCCTTCCGCTTCTCCGCCAACCCCCACCTCCCCCCCGCGCCCCTGAGCGCCATGAGCGGCGGGGAGCTTTCCCGGCTGGCCCTGGCTTTAGCCCTCCTGACCGGGGCCGAGGCCCCCACCGTGGTCTTTGACGAGGTGGACACGGGGCTAGGGGGGGAGACCGCCTGGAAGGTGGCCGAGCGCCTAGCCCGCCTGGCCCAGACCCGGCAGGTCCTGGTGGTCACCCACCTGCCCCAGATCGCCGCCAAGGCCCACCGCCACCTGCGGGTGGTCAAGGAGGGGGAGGAGGTGCGCCTAGAGGTCCTGGAAGGGGAGGAGCGGGTGCGGGAGCTGGCCCGCCTCCTCTCCGGCCAGTACACGGAGGCCGCCCTCTCCCACGCCCGGCTTCTTCTGGAGGCGCCGTGAACCTAGCGGGACCTGGCCTTCCGCCTAGGCGGCGACGAGTTCGTGAGCCTGCACCCGGGCCTAAAGGGCGAGGACGCCCCCGCCCTGATCGCCAGGCTCCGGGAAAGCCTGCCCTACAGCGTGGCCGCCGGGAGCCTAGAGGTGGGGGCGGAGAGCCCGGAGGCGACCCTGGCCGAGGCGGACCGCCGCATGTACCAAAACAAGCGGGCTAAAGGAGGCCCTTGACCCCGCCCGCCACGTACTGCACCGCCAGGGCCGCCAGGAGGAGGCCCAGGACCCGGGTCACCACGTTGACCCCGGTCCGCCCCAAGGCCCGGCGCACGCTGGCCGCCGCCCGCAGGAAGAGGTAGGCCAGGGCCAGGACCAAGAAGGCCGTGAGGAGGACCACCCCCACGCCCATGGGGGCCCGCCCCGCCTCCGCCCCCAGGACCAGGAGGCTCGCCAGGGCCCCGGGCCCGGCGATCAGGGGGATGGCCAGGGGAAAGACGGAGATGTCCGCCCGCTCCAGGGCCTCTTTGGCCTCCTCCTCCGTCTCCCGCTCGTGGTGGGCGAAGACCATCTCGGTGGCGATGCGGAAAAGGAGGATCCCCCCCGCCACCCTGAGGGCGTCCAGGCTGATGCCCAAGTAGGCCAGAAGCTCCCGCCCGAAGAAGAAAAAGAAGGTGAGGACCGCCCCTGCCACCAGGACCGCCTTTCTGGCGATGCGGGCCTGCTCCCTTGGGGGCCGGTCCCCGGCCAGGGCCAAAAACACGGGCACCAGCCCCACCGGGTCCATGACCACGAAGAGGGTGAGGAAGGACTTGAGGAAGAACTCCACGTCACCTAAGGCGCTTGCCCGCCACAAGAAGCTCCCCGAACTCCTCCTCCAGGGCCCGCGCCGCCTCCTCGGTCCGGGCCACCACCAGGATGGTGTCCTCCCCCGCCAGGGTGCCCACGATCTCGTCCCGCCGCAGGCGGTCCACGAGGAGGGCGATGCCGGAGGCGTGCCCCTCGGCGGTCTTCACCACCAGGATGTTCCCCCCCCGGTCCACGTCCTTCACGAAGAGGCCAAACTGCCGCTTCAGCTCCTCGTAGATGTCCTCGGGAAGCTCCAGGGAGGGCAGGACGTACTTGTGCCGCCCCTTGCCCAGGGCCACCCGGGCCAGGCGCAGCTCGGTGATGTCCCGGCTCACCGTGGCCTGGGTCACGTCAAAGCCCATCTGCCTGAGCCTCTCCACCAGCTCCTTCTGGGTGCCGATCTCCTCCCGGCGCACGATCTCCTGGATGGCGCGGTGCCGCTCCTCCTTGCTTCGCATACGCACCTCAAGGTTTCCAGAACTCCTTGACCAGGTCCAGTATACGGTGGGCCACCTGGCGTTTTTCCATGCGGGGTAGCTCCAGAACCCGCCCATCCCGCGCGATGAGGACCACCTCGTTCTCGGGGGAGCCGAAGCCCACCCCTTCCCGGTTCACCCAGTTTAGGGCGATGAGGTCCAGGTTCTTGCGGCGGAGCTTTTCCTGGGCCCGCTCCAGGCCAGAAGCGGTCTCCATGGCGAAGCCCACCAAGACCCTCCCCTCCTTCCGCTCCCCGAGCTCCTTGAGGATGTCGGGGTTGGGAACGAGGCGGATGGTCTTCTCCGCCTCCGCCTTGGGCTCCTTGTCCTTTAGGACCTCCGCCGGGCGGTAGTCGGCCACGGCGGCCGCCATGACCACCGCCTTCGCCCAGGGGTAGCGCTCCAAGATGGCCTGGCGCATCTCCAGGGCGCTTTCCACCCGGACCACCTCCACGCCCCAGGGGGCCTTCAGGCAGGTGGGGCCGCTGACCAGGACCACCTCCGCCCCCCGGTCCCGGGCGGCCTCGGCCACGGCGTAGCCCATCCTCCCCGAGGAGGGGTTGGAGATGAAGCGGACCGGGTCCAGGTACTCCCGGGTGGGCCCGGCGGAGACCAGAAGCCTCAGGCCCAGGAGGTCCTTGGGGGCGAGGAAGGCCTCGAGGCGCTCCAAAAGCTCCTCGGGCTCCAGCATCCGCCCCCACCCCTCCCCCTCCCCCACCGCCGCCAGAGGGCCGTAGCCGGGGCCGAAGACGGCGTGGCCCAGGGCCTTGAGCCTCTCGGCGTGGCCCTGGGTCTGGGGGGCAAGCCACATGGCCTCGTTCATGGCCGGGGCCCAGGCCACCCGCCTGGCCCCCGCCAGCAAGGTGGCGGAAAGGAGGTCGTCGGCCAGGCCCAAGGCGGCCTTGGCCATGGCCTCGGCGGTGGCCGGGGCCACCAGGACCACCTCGGCCCAGCGGGCCAGGTCTATGTGGAGGGCCCGGCCGTCGGGGCGGAACCAGGCCTCCTCCGTGGCCACCTCCCCCCCGGCGGCCACCGCCAGGGAAAGGGGGGTGATGAACTCCAGGGCCCTGGGCGTGGCCAGGACCCGCACCTCGTGGCCGCGGGCCCGGAGGAGGCGGAGGAGGTGGGGGGCCTTGATGGCGGCCACCCCGCCGGTCACCGCCACCAGGACCCGGGCCACCTAGGCCTCCTCTTCGGTGGGGTAGAGCCTTTCCATCTCCTTCTGAAGCCGGTCCTCGGGCACCAGGTTCTCCCCGAAGACCAGCCGCCCCGTCAAAAGCTCCTTCATGGCCCAGGTGACGGCGTTGGGGTCGTCAAAGAGGCCCTCGAGGGTGCGCATCTTGGGCCTCTCCTCCGGCTCCAAAACGGTGTTCTTAAAGCGGTGGCGCAGAAGCTGCTGGGCGCGTTTGGCCACCACCACCGTGAGCCGGTACTTGGAGTCCACCATGCCGAAGAGCTTGTCAATGCCCGGTTCCGCCATAGTTCCTCCTCAAGATCTCGTCCAGATCCCTTTCCAAAACCTCGTCCCGCTCCAAAGCCTTCCGCAAAGCCTCCCCCATGCGCTCCCGGCGGCGGCGCTCGGCGGTGATGATGGCCAGGAAGTCGGCCACCGCCTCCTCCAGCACGTCGTTGACCACCACGTAGTCAAAGAGGTGGGCGTTCCTTATCTCCCACTCCGCCTGCTCCAGGCGCCTCGCGATCTTCTCGGGCCCGTCGGTGCCCCGGAAGACCAGGCGCTTCTTGAGCTCGGAGAGGGAGGGAGGAAGGAGGAAGATGAGGACCGCCTCAGGGATCTTGCCCTTCACCTGCAAGGCCCCCTGGACCTCAATCTCCAGGAGGACGTCCTCCCCCCGCTCCAGGGCCCGCTCCACCGGGGCTTTTGGGGTGCCGTAGAGGTGGCCCACGTACTCGGCGTGCTCCAGAAACCCCTCCTCCTCGAGGAGGGCCTCAAAGGTGGGACGGTCAACAAAGTAGTAGTCCACCCCGTGCCGCTCCCCCGGGCGGGGGGGACGGGTGGTCATGGAGATGGAGTAGAAGAGGCGGGTGCGCTCCAGCACCTTGGCCCGCACCGTGCCCTTCCCCACCCCGCTGGCCCCGGTCATCACGAAAAGCCGCCCCCGCATACCCTCCACCCCGGAAGGATACCAGAGGGGGCCCCATGGGGCAAGGATTTTTGTGACCCAGGCACCTTTTTCCTGTGGTACACTGGCCCCCGTGGCCTGGTACGAGGGCGCCTTCTTCTATCAAGTCTTTCCCGACCGATTCTTCCGGGCAGGCCCGCCGGGCAAGCCCGCCCCCACGGGGCCCTTTGAGCCCTGGGAGGCCCCGCCCACCCTGCGGGGCTTCAAGGGGGGCACCCTCTTCGGCGTGGCGGAGAAGATCCCCTACCTGGTGGACCTGGGCGTGGAGGCCCTCTACCTGAACCCCGTCTTCGCCTCCACCGCCAACCACCGCTACCACACCACGGACTACCTCCAGGTGGACCCCGTGCTGGGGGGTAACGCCGCCCTAAGGCACCTCCTGGAGGTGGCCCACGCCCACGGCATCCGGGTCATCCTGGACGGGGTCTTCAACCACACCGGGCGGGGCTTCTTCGCCTTCCAGCACCTTCTGGAAAACGGCCCGGAAAGCCCCTACCGGGACTGGTACTACGTGAAGGGCTTTCCCCTAAACGCCTACAGCCCCCACCCCAACTACGAGGCCTGGTGGGGCAACCCCGAGCTCCCCAAGCTGAAGGTGGAAACGCCGGCGGTGCGGGAGTACCTCCTCGGCGTGGCCGAGCACTGGATCCGCTTCGGGGCCGACGGCTGGCGGCTGGACGTCCCCAACGAGATCCAAGACCCCGAGTTCTGGCGGGCCTTCCGCCGCCGGGTCAAGGGGGCTAACCCGGAGGCCTACATCGTGGGGGAGATCTGGGAGGAGGCGGACTTCTGGCTTCAGGGCGACATGTTTGACGCCACCATGAACTACCCCCTGGCCCGGGCCGTCCTGGGCTTCGTGGGCGGGGAGGCCCTGGACCAGGAGCTTTCCGGGCGCACGGGCCTGGGGCGGATAGAGCCCCTCCAGGCCCTGGCCTTCAGCCACCGCCTGGAGAACCTCTTCAGCCGCTACCGCCCGGAGGTGGTCCGGGCCCAGATGAACCTCCTCACCTCCCACGACACCCCCAGGCTCCTCACCCTCCTCAGAGGGGACGCCGACCGGGCGAGGCTGGCCCTCTCCCTCCTCTTCCTCCTTCCGGGAAGCCCCACGGTCTACTACGGGGAGGAGGTGGGCCTCGAGGGGGGGCACGACCCGGAAAACCGGGGCGGGATGATCTGGGAGGAGGGGCGCTGGAAGAAGGGGATCCGGGAGAGCGTGAAGCGCCTGGCCCGGCTCCGCAAGGAGCACCCCGAGCTCCGCACCGCCCCCTACACCCGCATCTACGCCGTGGACGGCCACCTGGCCTTCACCCGGGGACCCTACCTGGTGGTGGTGAACGCCACCCCCTTCCCCTTCCGCCAGGACTTCCCCCTGCACGGGGCCCTGCCCCGGGGCTCCCAGGCGGTGGACCTCCTCTCCGGGGCGGTCTGCACGCCCATGGGGGGGCGGCTTTGCGGCCCCGAGCTTCCCCCCTTCTCCGTGGCCGTCTGGGTGGAGGTCTAGAGGGCCCCCTCAAAGCGGAGGAGCCAGAGCTTGAGCCCCTCCTGCCCGGCGAAGCCCCCAAGCCGCCCGTCGGCGTGGATCACCCGGTGGGCGGGGACCAGGAGGAAGAAGGGCGAGGCGCGAAGGGCCATGCCCACCGCCCTGGCGGGCAGGCCCAGCTCCCGGCCCAGGGCCCCGTAGCTCCTGGTGGTGCCGTAGGGGATGCGGCGGGTGGCCTCGTAAACCGCCACCCGCCAAGGGCTCAAGCCCGAATAATCCAGAGGGATGCTCAGGAAATCCGGCCTTTCCCCGCGGAAGTACCGGGCCACGCCCTCAGCCACCCGCTCCGCCAAAGGCCCCTCCGCCTCCTGGCCCCGGGGAAAGAGGACAGGCTCCAGACGCCGCACCCCTTTTGCGGAAACCTCCAGCCAAAGGGGGCCGATGGGGGTAGGAAGAAGCATGCTACGTATCGTATCGGGGGGCTCAGCGCAGGGCTAAGGCGGGAGGGGAAGCCTGGCCGATGAGGAGGTCGGAGAGGGAGGTGCCGGGGAAGTAATGGCCCAGGATTTCCCGGTAGCCGAAGCCCGCCTCCGCCATCCCCTTGGCCCCCCACTGGGAGAGGCCCACCCCATGCCCCACCCCCTGGCCCACGGCCTCAAAGCCCTGGAAGTCCGCCAGGGCCGAGGGCAGGCCCATGAGGCGGAGGAGGCGCTGGGCCTCGGGACCCCGCACCTCCACCCCCATGAGGCGCACCCGGAAGACCCGGCCCGAGGCGGTCCTCTCCAGCACCTGGGGCGGGTCCTGGCTCCGGGGGGCGAGACCAAGGGATCTGAGGGCCTTTTCCGCCTGGGCCGGGCTCACCTGGTAGCGCCAGGAGGTTTTGCGGGTGTAGGGGTCGGGCCGGGGGCGCAGGTAGGGAAGGGCCTTCTGGAAGATCTCCTCGCTCCCCGCCGTCATGCCCCCGGAGTCGGCGTGGTAGAGGGCGGTGATGGCCTGCCCCCCGTAGCTCAGGACCTGGCCCCGGGTGGCGGCCACGGCCTCCTGGTACCGGGGCTTCTCGGCGGAAAGCCCCAGGTAGACCTGGCACCTTTCGTCGGCGCAGAGGTCGTAGGGGGCCCTGGGGTCCAGGCGGCTTACAGCGAAGGTGCGGGCCACCACCGCCTGGGCCTTCAGGGCCTCGAGGGGGAACCCCTCGGGCATCTCCCCCGGCAGGACCCCCAGGAGGTAGTCCTCCAGAAGGACCAGGTTCACCACCAGAAGCCTTCCCCCCTGGGGAAGGAGGCGCACCCCACCCCGGTAGGCCCGGCCCCCCAGGGTGAAGTAGGGCACCGGGAGGTCCAGGTAGGGGTAGGCCCGGCCCTCCACCACCACCCCCTCCCCGCCCAAAAGGGCCCGCACCTCCCCTTCCGGGGTCTTCAGGACCACGGTCTCGCCCCGGGGCGCCTCCCTGAGGAGCACCCGGAGGAGGAGGTCTTTCTCCTGGGTCCTCCCCGAGGGGAGGAGGGCGAGGGGAAGGAAAAGAGCCAGGAGGAGGAAGGCGAGGCGCTTCATACCCTGGCCCCATTTTATACGCTCCCCCCTTCTTTGGCCCCCATGCTGGCTGGGGCCAGTATGGGGCCAATAGGCTCTGGTACGTCCTTTTGGGACCCCCGCCGTGGCTCTTGCCGCGGCGGGGCACTTATCACAGCGGGATCACCGCCCGCCCCTCCAGGGGGGCCTCCTGGAGCCTTGCCAGGGCGTTCCCGTGGCGCAGGGCGTACATGGCGAAGGGGTAGACCCGCTCCTGGGGAAGGCCAAAAGGCCTCAGGTGGCGCTTAAGCCGCTCCAGGTGGTGGAGGAGGGTGGCGTCCTTGGCTAGCCTGGCCCGGAGGACCTTCTTAAGAAGCCTCTCCCCTTCCCCCTTAAGCCGGGCCCCGAAGCGGCGGAAGGGGCGGTCCAAGGTGGGCTCCAGGGCCCGGGCCCTTTCCCTTAAGGCCTCCACCTCCTTTTGGAGGTGGGCCAAGGCGCTTTCCACCTCCCGGAAGCCCTCGAGGGCCCCTCTGGCCGCCTCCAAGAAGGCCTCCTCCCCCCGGTCCACGAAGGCCCAGGGGTCCAGGGCGTAGCGCTCCAGGATGCGGCGGATGGGGGGTTCCAGGACCACCCCCTGCATCCTGAGGAAGAGGGCCGGCATGGGAAGGCCATAGAGGGCGTAGACCCGGGAAAGCTCCGCCACATAGCGGAACTCGTTGGGCCCCACCACGAAGCCCGCCGTGGGCAGGACCAGGTCCTGGAGCACAGGCCTCAGGCCCGCCGCCGGGGTGAGGCGGGCGGGATCGGCCTGGAGGATCTCCAGAAGCTCCTTCTTGCTGTAGCGGCGGACCCCGTCGGTGAAGCTTCCTTCGCTGTAGTGGAGGAGGCGGCGGGCGTCGGTCTCCAGGAAGAGGTTGGTGGCCCCGGGCTTCCGCCCCAGAGGGGGCTTGCCCCCCAGGGCCCGGATCCGGGCCGCCTCCTGGTTGATGGCCTCGGCGCTGGCCAGGGGGTCGGAAAGCTCCCGCTCCAGGGCCTCCCGGAAGAGGGGGGCGAGCTCCTCGGCCATGGGGTCAAAGGGGATGAGGCCCCGCTCCCCCAAAAAGGCGAGGAGCACCCGGGCGAAGAACTCGGAGAGGGTCTGGCCCTCGAGGGCGTAGGCCACCCGCTCTTCCCTGGCCCAGGGCCCCAGGAAGGCCACCAGGGCCTCCCGGTAGGGGGCTAAGGGGATGCGGCCCGAGGGCAGGGGGGGCAGGGGGAGGGAGAGGGTGCGGACCTCCTCGTCCAGGAGGAGGTGGAGGTGGCGCACCTCCTCCACATCGTGGTCCTGGGAGGCCACCCAGAAGACCCCCGCCGCCCCCACCCGCCCCGCCAGGCCCAAGGCGGTGTGGGCCTTGTAAAAGGTGAGGGCGGGGCCACCGAGAAGCCCCGCCTGCTGGCCCGTGACCACCGCCCCCACCTTCAGGGCGGCGAGGGCCTCCAGGACCGCCTTGGGGGCAGAGAGGCGCTTGAGGTAGGCTTCCAGGGCCCCGTTAAGCCCGGGGTGCCCCTCCCGGCCCAGGCGGGCCCTCAGGGCCTCCTCCCCTTGGGGGAGGTCCAGGAGCCGGGCCAAGGCGGCGGGTTCCACCCTTCCAAGCCTATAGGGCCTCGCCCAGGCGGGCAAGGGCCTTGGGGTCCAGGACCTGAAGCCGCCGGTAGCCCAGGTCCACCACGCCCCTAAGGGCCCACTCCCCCAGGAGCTTGGTCACCGTCTCCCGGGTGGCCCCCACCATCCGGGCCAGGTCCTGGTGGGAAAGCCCCACCTCGCCCGGCCCAAGGGCCAGGAGGAGGCGGGCCAGGCGCTGGGCTACGGAGAGGTGGCGCGCCTCCCAAAGCCGCGCCTCCGCCGCCTTGAGGCGGGCGTAAAGGGCCTTGAGGAAGAAGCCCTGGGCCTCGGGGAAGGCCTCGAGGAGGGCCGCAAGCTCCTCCTTGGGGGCGAAGAGGAGCTCGGCGTAGGTGAGGGCCGTGGCCGCCAAGGTGCGCGCCCTTTCCCCCACCAGGGCCTCCTCGCCAAAGAGCCCCCCAGGCCCCACCACGCCCAGGGTGGCGGGCTCCACCCGGGCGTCCCCTAGCCAGATGAACCCCTCCCGCACCAGGTAAAGCCCCTCCACCTCGTCCCCTTCCCGGTAGAGGACGCTTCCCCGCCGCACCCTTAGGGGCCTGAAGGCCCGGGCGGCCGCCTGGCGGGCTTTGGGGCCAAGCTCCTGGAACATGCCCTGAGTCTACAGAAAGAGGGGGGCCGAGGAGGAAGGCAAAAGCCCCCGGGCCTCGGCCTCGGCGAAGAGCCTTTCCACCGCCCTTTGCCCTTCCTCCCCCACGTCCAGGGAGTAGGCGTTCACGTAGGTGCGCACGTGGGCCCAGATGACCTCCTCGGAGAGCTCCTGGGCGTGGGCCTTGAGGTAAGGCAGGACCTCCTCGGGGTGGGCGTGGGCGTACTCTAGGCTCCGCCGCACCGCCCCGTCCAGGGCGCGGATGAGCTCCTCCCCCAGGTCCCGCCGGGCCAGGATGGCCCCCAGGGGCAGGGGCAGGCCCGTCCGCTCCTCCCACCACGCCCCCAGGTCCAGAAGCTTCACCAGGCCGTACTGGGGGTAGGTGAAGCGGCTTTCGTGGATGATGAGGCCCGCCTCCACCTCCCCCCGGGCCACCATGGGCAGGATCTGGTCGTAGCGCACCTCCACCGGCGAAAACCCCTCCCCGTAGAGGGAAAGGAGGAGGAAGGCCGTGGTGTTCCGCCCGGGGATGGCCACCCGCGCCCCCCGGAGGTCTCCCAAAGGCCCCCGGGCCACCAGGAGGGGTCCCACCCCCCGGCCCAGGGCCCCCCCGCTCCTCAAGGCCACATACCTCTCCCGCACCCGGCCGTAGGCGGCGTAGGAGAGCTTGGTGAGGGGAAGCCTGCCTTCCAGGGCCCAGCGGTTCAGGGTCTCCACGTCCTCCAAGACCACCTCCACCGGGCGGGGCGTCGCCACCAGGCCGTGGGCCAGGGCGTAGAAGATGTAGGTGTCGTTGGGGCAGGGGGAGTAGCCCAGCTTCAGAGCCTCCATAGGCCTCACTGTACCCCCTTGAGGGCCTTCTTGAAGATCTCCGGGGCGAAGGCCTTGAGGGCCCTCAAGAAGCCCGTGCTCCCCCGGGCCCGCCCGGGGATGACGTGGACGGGAACCCCCAGGCGCTCCGCCTCGAGGCGCACCGGCTCCGAGAGGTCGTGGCCCACGTAACTGGAGACGATCATGAGGCCGTGGGCCTTCTCCAGGCGGCCCAGGATGCGCCGTAAGGCCTCCTTCCCTACCCCGGCGGTGTCGGCATCGTACCAGTCCACCTTGAGGCCCCGGGCCTCCAAGAGGGGGGTGAGGCGGCTCCGGAGCTGGGTGTGCCCCCCCACCACCACCAGGTGCTCCCCGTGGAAGCGGGGCAAAGCCTCCTCCACGAGGGCCTCCTTCCCGGGAACCTGGGGGGCCTCCTCCCCAAGGGCCTTTAGGGCCTGGCTCACCTCCCTAAGCTCCTCCAGGTAGAGGGAAAGGCTCTCGTCGCCAGGCCGCAGGAAGAGGAGGTTCTTCAGGATCTCCCGGGCCTGGGCCAGGTCCTTCTCCCGGTAGAGGGCCACCTCCAGGGCCTTCTGCCAGTACTCCGCCGCCTTCTTCCACTCCCCTTTGGCCTCGTGGTGCTCCGCCAGGTCAAAGAGGACCTCCAGGGCCTGGGGGCGCTCCTGGTGCTCGGCCAGGAGAACCCTTTCCGCCTCCTCCACCCGGCCCGCCCCGTAGAGGGCCGCCAGGTACTGGCCCCGCACCGCCTCCGCCTCGGGGCTTTCCGGGAAGGCGCGGGAGAGGCGGTAGGCCAGGGCCAGAAGCTCCAGAGGGGGACTCGGCGTATGGGCCAGGGCCTGGTAGAGCACGCTGAAGGCGGCGAAGGGCCCCTCGAGGCGCTCCAGAAGGGCGAGAAGCCCCTTGAGGTCCGCCTCGGCCACCTCCTCCAGCCCCGCGTCCCGGGCCCGGGAGAGGAGTTCCCGGGCCAGCACCTCCTCCCCGCCCTTTAGGGCCTCCTGGGCCAGGCGGAAGAGGTAGGGGGCGGGGTAGGCCTTGAGGGCGTGGGCCCGCTTGTGGTCCCCCAGGACCTCCTTGAGGGGGCGCCTGAGGGCCCGCTTCACCTCCGCCAGGTGGTGGAAGGCCAGGCCCGCCACCTCCCCCTCCCCGTGGCGGCTCGCCCGCTCCAAAAGGCGCAGGGCCTCGTGAAGCCGCCCCTCCCGGCGGCGTAGGATGCCCAGGAGGAGAAGGGCCTCGGGGATCTCCTCCCGGGCCAGGGCCTCGGTCAGGTAGGGCTCCACCGCCTTCAGGTCCTCGCCCCGGTATTCCAGGGGGGAGCGCAGCCGAAGCCCGGCCAGGGCCAGGCCCAAGAAGCCCTCGGCTTCGCCCAGGTCGGCGAGCCTTCTGGCGTACCGCTTGGCCCGGGCGAAAAGCCCCTGGAGGAGGGCCGCCTTAAGCCCAAGCCGGAGCATCTCCCGGGTGAGGAGGCCCGGGGAGAGATCCTCCACAAACTCCGCCCGGCGGCTCACCTCCGCCCACTCCCCCTCCCGGGCGAAGCGGCGCATCCGCTCGGCGATGCGCTCCAGGGCCTCCCTGGCGTAGACCTCGGCCTCGGGAAGCCCGGACTCCACGAACTGCCTGAGGGCGTCGGCGTACCGCCCCTCCGCCAGGTAGACCCGCCCCAGGGCCAGGCGGTACCGCCCGCCCCGGGGGGCCAGGCCCTCGAGGCGGCGCTTGGCCCGCTCGTACTCCCCGAGCTCCACCAGGACCAAGGCCCTCAGGTCCTCAGCCTCCTCGGAAAAGGCCCGCTTCAGGGCCTCCTCCGCCTCGGCGTAGCGAGAGAGGGCGTAAAGGGCCCGCCCCCGCAGGTAGGCGGCCTCCCCTTCGGCCTCCTCGGGGACCCGGGCCAGGACCTCCTTGTAGGCCCCCTCTTCCAGGAGGGCCCGGACCTCCTCCAGGTCCAGCCCCCGAGCCATGACGGGCACAGGCTCGGCGAAGAGCTCCTCCAAGGCCTCCTCTTCCAGGAAGGCCTCCTCCAGGACCTCGGGCTTGCGGGCCAGGACCAGGAAGTACTCCCCCTCCCCCACCCGCTCCACCTGCCAAAAGCCCAGGCGCCTCAGCCCCTCCTCCACCCCTTCCGGGCTCTTCCCCAAAAAGGGGCCGTGGCCGTAGACGAGAAGCCCCCCCGGCCTTAAGAAGCGCACGAACTGGGGCAGGCGCTCAAAAAAGGAGAAGCGCTTCCAGAAGGCCTCGGGGGGCAGGCGGCTCTCCAGCTCCTGGTCCACCAGGCCCTCGGGAAAGACGGAGAGGAGGAGGAGGGTATCAAAGGGCGGCAGCTCCGCCTCCTCCGCCCAGCCCAGGTGCCAAGTCACCTCCGGCACCCGCTTCCTGCCGGCCTCCACCGCCTCTTCCACCCCGTCCAGGGCGTGGAAGGCGAGCTCCGGGCGCTTTAGTTTCAGGTACCCCACCAAAGCCCCGGTGAAGGCCCCCACCTCGAGGACCTCCCCCTCCAGCCTCCCCGGCACCTCCCTGGCGTAAAACTCCAGGAAGGGGAGGTGCATGCCGTAGACCAGGGCCTCCCCCTTGGGGACCTTCAGCACCTCCCGGTAGAAACTTCGCACCGCCTCCCTCCCCCCGCCTGAGAGGTAGGCCCGCCAGGCTCTGAGGAGGGGCTCCCGCTTGGCGGGGCTCCCCACCCTTTTGGCCACCTCGGCTTCAAACCGCCCGGGGGAAAGGGCGGCGGAAACGCCAAAGCGCTCCTTCAGGTAGGCCTTTAGCTCGTCGGGCATTTGCCAGGAGTCTACCAAAAGAAAGGGGGGCGGTAAAGCCGCCCCCAAAACTTGCCGCGGCGGGGTGCTTAAGCGGGCACTTCCGCCCGGAAGAGGTCGGCGTAGCGGCGCTTGGCCCTCATGGGGGCCCGGTGCCACACGTAGGAGGCCAGGAGGGGGAAGGCCAGGGTGGCCTCGGCGAAGACCATCTGGGAGAGGGCGGCGTCCACCTTGCCCCAGCTCTGGGCCTCGGAGAGGGTGGAACCGGAAAGCCCCCCGTCCCGCTCATCGGCCACGGTGATCTGGATGGCGTACTTGTGCATCTCCACCTGATGGCCCAGCACCTCGGCGGCCACCACGATGTCCTGGGCGAAGTTCTTGGGCACCCCGCCCCCCAGCATCACCAGGCCCGTGGTCCCCGCCTTCAGCTTGATCTCCGTGAGCTCGCGGAAGTCGGCCACGGAGTCTATGGTGACGTGGGCCTCGGGGCGCTTGACCTGGTGGTAGACCAGCCCAAAGCCCGCCGAGGAGTCGGAGAAGGCGGGGACGAAGATGGGCACCCCCTCCTCGTAGGCGGCCCGGACGATGCTCCTCTCCCCCAGGCCCCTTTCGGCCAGGTAGCGGCCCATGTGCCAGATGAACTCCCGGCTGGAGTAGGGGCGGGGCGGGAGGGCGTCGGCGATCTCGGCGATGGTGTAGTCGGTGTGGCGAAGCTCTTCCTCGTCAATGTAGGTGTCGTAGATGCGGTCAATCCAGAGCCGCCTTAAGGTTTCGTCGTCGGCCTTGGGGTCCCCCTGGTAGTGGCGGTGGCCCAGGGCCTCAAAGAAGTCCTGGTCCACGATGTTGGCCCCCGTGGCCACGATGGCGTCCACCAGGCCCTTACGGATGAGGTCGTGGATGATGAGGCCCTGCCCGGCGGAAACCAGGCTCCCCGCCAGGGTGAGGATGACGGCGGCGTCGTCCTCCAGCATCTTCAGGTAGATCTCCGCCGCCCGGTAGAGGTTCCTGGCCTGGAAGGCGGTCCTGCCCATGGCCTCCAGGATGGGCCCGGCGTCAAAGGCCTTGATGTCAATGGGGACCACGGGCGTAGAGAGGAGGTCCTTCTTCTGCATCGTTCTCCTTTCTACGCGGGGTGGGCGTAGGGCGGCTCCCCCCCTTTGGCGCCCCCTGCCTTTAGGCAGGACCCCCAGTATACCACCCGCCGGCGATGGGGGGGTAGACCTCCAGGGGGCCTTCCACCTCCTCGTCCAGGTCCACCACCCGGTCGCCCACGGCGAGAAGCCAGGCCTCCTCCAGGGGGATGCCGAGCTTCCCCAGGGCCTCCCTGGGGGTTTTGGCCTCCACCTCGAGGCGTTCCCCAAACCGCCTCAGGTCGCCGTGGAGGATGACCCGCATCAATACCCCTCCCGCACCACGTTGAGAAGGGGCTCCCCCCGCAGGTACCGCCTTACCTGCTCCGAAAGGAAGCGGGCCGCCCGGCGGTGAAACCCCTCGGAAAGCCCAGCCACGTGGGGGGTGAGGAGGAGGCCCGGGGCCCGCCAGAGGGGGTGGTCCTCGGGCAGGGGCTCGGGCTCGGTCACGTCCAAGGCGGCCCGGATGCGGCCCGCCTTCAGGGCCTCGAGGAGGGCCTCCGCGTCCACCAGCCCGCCCCGCCCGGCGTTCAGGAGGAGCGCCCCCTCCTTCATGGCCAGGAGGAAGTCCCGGTCCACGATCCCCTTGGTCTCGGGGGTGAGGGGAAGGAGGAGGACCACGGCGTCTGCCCGGGGCAGGAGGTGGGGCAGGTCCTCCCGGGTGTAGACCCCGGGCCTGGGGTGCTTGGCCACGGGCAGGACCTCCACCCCAAAGGGCCTAAGCCTCGCCTCCACCGCCCGCCCAATGGAGCCGTAGCCCAGGAGGAGAACCGCCTTGCCCTCCAGGTCGGCGAGCCTCCTAGGCGCCCAGCGGGCCTCCTCCTGGGCCTTCAGAAAGCCCGGCAGGTCCTTGAGGAGGGCCAGGAGGGCCATGACCACCCACTCGGCCACCGGGGCGTCGTGGATGCCGGAGCCGTCCGCCAGGACCACCCCTTCGGGGATGAGGGGCAGGATCCAGTCCACCCCGGCGGAGAGGGTCTGGACCACGCGGACCTCCACCTCCGAAAGGACCTTTCGCACCTGCGCCTCCTGGCCGAAGGGGGGGATGAAGAAGTCCACCGCCTTGGGCCAGGGCTCGTCCAGGAAGCGCACCTCCACCCCCTCGGGCAGGAGGGCGAAGACCTCTTCCCTAAGCCTCGGGGCCAAAATCCTCACGGCGCACCTCCATGTACACGTCCTCCTTTCCCTTGGGCCCGGGGCCCAGGCCCACCTCCCGGAAGCCCGCCTTAAGAAAGGCCCGCCTGGCCCTCAGGTTGTGGGCGAAGGTGCGGAGCCTCACCCGCTTGAGGCCCAGGGGGCCAAAGGCGTAGGCCAAGGCCGCCCGCACCGCCTCGGTGCCGTAGCCCTGCCCCCAGCGGTCCTTGCGGCCGATCAGGATGCCCAAGGTGGCCTGCTCCCCGGGGAGGATATCGTAAAGCTCCACCGTCCCCAGGTACTCCCCCTTCTCGTCCAGAACGATAAAGGCCAGGCGGTCCTTGCGCTTGGTCTCGGCCAGGACGAAGCGCTTGAAGAGCCAAAAGGGGGTGCGCAGGGGGCTTGAGCCGTTCCACTCGGCGATCTCGGGGTCGCGGAAGGTCTCGTAAAGCCCCTTCCACTCCTCCTCGGAAAGCCCAGAGGAGAAGGGCTTCAGGACCACGCGGCCATAGCGGGGCCAGTCCACACCCTAAGGGTAAAGCCCCCGGAGGGCCCGGGCCTCGAGGACCCGGGTGGCCGCCACCACGTAGGCGGCGGTGCGCAGGGAGATCCTCTTCTCCTCCGCCACCTGCCACACCGCCTCAAAGGCGTTCCTAAGGACCCTCTCCAGGCGGGCGTTGATCTCCTCCTCGGTCCAGAAGTAGGAGTTGAAGTCCTGGACCCACTCAAAGTAGCTCACGGTCACGCCCCCGGCGTTGGCGATCACGTCCGGCACCACCAGGACCCCCTTCTCCTGGAGGATGTCGTCGGCGGCGGGGGTGGTGGGGCCGTTGGCCCCCTCGGCCACGATGCGGGCCTGGATGCGCCAGGCGTTGTGCTCGGTGATCTGCTTCTCCAAAGCGGCGGGGATGAGGAACTCGGTGGGGAGGGCCCAGAACTCGGCGTTGGGCAGGGGCTCCGCCTTGGGGTAGCCCCGCACGCCCCCCATCTCGGCCACGTAGCGGGCCAGGTCGTAGGGGTCCATGCCCGCCTCGTTGTAAATGGTGCCCGTGTGGTCCTGTACGGCGATGACCCTGGCCCCGTGGTCGTGGAAGGTGCGGGCGGCGGCGCTCCCCACGTTGCCGAAGCCCTGGAGGATGACCCGGCTCCCCTCCACGGGAAGGCCGATCTTGGCGGCGGCCGCAGCGGCGGTCACGAAGACTCCCCGCCCCGTGGCGTCCCTTCGGCCCAAAGAGCCCCCCAGGGCGATGGGCTTCCCCGTCACCACCCCGGGGACGGTGCGGCCCACGTTCATGGAGAAGGTGTCCATCATCCAGGCCATCTCCCGCTCTCCGGTGTTCACGTCGGGAGCGGGAATGTCCCGGTCGGGCCCCAGCAGGATGCCGATCTCCGAGGTGTAGCGGCGGGTGAGGCGCTCCAGCTCGTGGCTGGAGAGCTTCTTGGGGTCAACCCGGATGCCGCCCTTGCCCCCGCCATAGGGCAGGCCCACGGCGGCGTTTTTTATGGTCATCCAGGCGGCCAGGGCCATGACCTCGGAGAGGGTCACCTCGGGATGGTAGCGCACCCCGCCCTTGGCCGGCCCCCGGGCGGTGTTGTGGTGCACCCGGTAGCCCTCAAAGTGGGCCACGGTGCCGTCGTCCAGGTGGATGGGCACGTCCACGATCAGGATGCGTTTGGGCCGCTTGAGGCTCTCCGCCAAGGGGGCGAGCCGCCCCAGGTAGGGGATGACCCGGTCCACCTGCTCCGTGAAGATCTCCCAGGGTCCGCCGTCCTTGCCCAGGTAGGAAAGGGGTTCGCTCTTCATACGCGCTCCTTAGGGGTACACGCCGCGAAGCCGGGTGGCCTCGTTGAGCCTCTCCAGGGCCAGGGCCAGGGCCCCGGTGCGCAGGTCGCCCCCAAGGGCCTCCGCCCTGGCGCACACCTCGGCCACCGCCTTGGCCACGCTCTTGGCGAAGCGTTGCCGCACTTCCTCCTCGCTCCAGAAGAACATGTTGAGGTCCTGCACCCATTCCAGATAGCCTGCCAAAAGCCCCCCGCCCCCGGTGAGGAGGTCGGGGACCACCAGAACGCCTTTGCCCAGGAGGTAGGCCTCCGCCTCGGGGGTGAGGCCGAAGTTGGCGGCCTCCAGGACCGCCCGGGCCTGGACCGCCTTGGCCCCCTCCCCGTCCAGGCCCCCCTCGAGGGCCGCCAGGACCAGGTAGTCCACGGGTAGGGCGAAGAGCTCCTCGGCGGCAAGGTCGTAGCGGGGAAGCTCCCCCGTGGCCTCGTAGTGGCGGAGCACCGCCTCCACGGGAAGGCCCTCCTCCTGGTACATGGCCCCCCGGGAGGTGGAGACCGCCACCACCTTGAGCCCCAAGGCGGCGGCGTGCAGGGCGAAGGTGCCCCCCACCTGGCCGAAGCCCTGCACGGCCACCCGGGCCCCCTCGAGGGGAAGGCCCCGCCTCCCCGCCAGCTCCAGGAGGACCCGGGCCACCCCGTACCCGGCGGCGTCGTCCCGGCCCTCGGTGCCCCCCAGGGCGTGGGGCTTCCCCGTGACCACCCCGGGCACCGTGGAGCCCACGGTCATGGAGTAGGTGTCCATGATCCAGGCCATGGTCTGTTGGTCCGTGCCCACATCGGGGCCCAGGATGTCCATGTCGGGGCCGATCAGGTTGACGAGCTCGGCGGTGTAGCGCCGCACCAGCCGCTCCAGCTCCCGCTTGGAAAGGGCCTTGGGGTCCACGGCCACCCCGCCCGCCGCGCCGCCAAAGGGCAGGTCGTAGACGGCCGCCTTCAGGGTCATCCAGGCGGCCAGGCCCGCCGTCTGCCCCAGGGTGACCGAGGGGTGGAGGCGCACCCCCCCTTTGGCGGGCCCCCGGGCGATGTCGTGGACCACCCGGTAGCCCTGGAAGACCCGCACCTTGCCGTCGTCCATGACCACGGGCAGGGACACGGTGACCAGCCTCTTGGGGTGGGCCAGATACTCCACCGTGGTGGGGTGGATCTTCGCCACCTTCAGGGTTTTCTCCAAACGCTCCAGGAAGGCGTCCCAAAGGCCAGGATCGTCTGGGGGGCGGTACGCGGGGATGGCCATGCTCTCACCGAGGGGATTATACCCCTAGGCGAGCCTCTTCCCTTCGGCCAGGGCCAGGTCCTTTAGGGCCTCCTTGTAGGGGGAGTCGGGAAGGGGGTCCAGGGCCTCCGCCGCCAGGAGGGCTCGCTCCCGGATCCGGGCCTCCACCTCCTCCGCCACCCCGCTTTCCCGGGCTAAGGCCCTGAGCCGCTCCAGATCCCCCGCCTCCCCGCCCCGCCTTTTGAGGATGGCCCTCACCTCGGGGAAGCGCTCCATGAGGAGGAGGGTGAGGAGGGTGGCCTTGCCCTCCCGCACGTCCCCGCCCACGGGCTTGCCCAGGGCCTCGGGGCTTCCCATGAGGTCCAGGTAGTCGTCCCGCATCTGGAAGGCCTGGCCGTAGAGGAGGCCAAAGCGCCTGAGGGCCTCCCGCCACGCCCCCTCGAGGCCCTTCAGCAGGGCGGGGCCCTCCGTGGCCAAGGCCATGAGGGCGGCGGTCTTGGCGGTGATGATCCTCTCGTAGTTTTCCAAAGAATAGTCCTCCAGGGCGGCCACCTGGAACTGCAGGACCTCCCCCTCGGCCAGAACCCGGGCCGTCTCGGCGAAGGCCTCCACCAGCTCCAGGCTTCCCGTTTTGGCCACCACGTGGAGGAGTCGGGAGAGGAGAAAGTCCCCGGAGAGGACGCTCACCGCGTTGCCGTAGCGGCGGTAGGCGGCCTCCTTCCCCCGCCTGAGCTCCGCCTCGTCAATGAGGTCGTCGTGGAGGAGGGTGGCGGAGTGGAGGAGCTCCACCGCCAGGGCCAGCTCCAGCTCAAAGGGGGCACCCCCAACGGCCCCCGAGGCCAGGAAGACGAGCCTTGGGCGGATGCGCTTTCCCCCCGCCGTCACCAGGTCCTGGTGGATGAGCCGAACGAAGAGGACCTCCGAGCGCACCAGCTCCGAAAGGGCCTCTTCAAAGGCGGCGAGCTTGGCCTCGAGGGGCAGGGGCTTGACCACCCCCTGAGTATACCCCGCCCCACGCCAGGGACCTTTCAGTAGACCTCTATAGGGGCGGGGAGGTTAACCACCTTGGACTGGCCGTTGGCGGAAACCGTCCGGTACTTGACCACCTGAACGGGGGCAAGGAGAGCTGTGGTCCGCTTGAAGTAGGAGCGGACAACCGGACCGCAGGGGTCTTGGGCCGAGGGGGGACAGGCCTGGGGGATGACGAAAGGAGCATCCACTGGCTGATTAGAGGCGTTCAGGAGCACCACCGACCCAGCCCCCGAGCCTGGGAGGGCGTAGAGGCGAATCTCGTACGTGTAAACGTAGAAGGTGTTGTTGTTCTGGTCGGTTTCAGTGGTGAAGGAGAAGTTCTCCCGGGCCACCAAGACCGTGGGTCCCCCAAAAATGACCCCGCCTTCAAAGAAGTTGCTGCAGCCCGCCAAAAGACCAACCAATAACAGAAGCGCTCCAACCCTTTTCATCCCACCATCTCCTCTCCCCACTTGGGGTTCAGTATAAAGAAAGCCAGCCGGGTAAGTCCAGCCAGGAAGTCCACGTTCTCCACCGCTACCTCTTTGGGCACCTCGAGGACCACCGGAGCGAAGTTGAGGATGCCCTTGATCCCCGCCCGCACCAGCTGGTCCGCCGCCTCCTGGGCCGCCTCCCGGGGGACGGTGAGGAGGGCGATCTCTATCCGGCCCGGGACCCTCTGGGAAAGGGCCTCCATGGGCTCAATGACCCCCCTTCCCACGGGCTTGCCGATCTTCTCCGGGTCCACGTCAAAGAAGCCCCGGAGCTCAAAGGTCTCGCCAAAGCCGGGGTAGTCGGCGAGGGCGCTCCCCAGGCGGCCCATGCCCACGATGGCGAGGCCCCACCTGCGGTTCAGGCCCAGGATGTGGCGCAGTTCCCGCTTGAGGACGGGCACGGTGTACCCCACCCCCCGGGTGCCGTAGGAGCCGAAGTAGGAGAGGTCCTTGCGCACCTGGAAGGCGGTCACCTGGGCCTCCTCCGCCAACTGCTCCGAGCTGGTGCGGTGGATGCCCTTGGCCTCCAGCTCCTCCAGGATGCGCAGGTAGGTGATGAGGCGGCTGATGGCGGCGCTGGGAACCTTCATGGCACCTCCACGGCCTCGAGGCCCAGGGCGGCTACCTTGGCCTTCACGGCTTCCTTTTCCTCGGGGGAGACCGGGCCCACCCGCACCCGGTAGACCCCGTCCTTCACCAGGACCACGGGAAGCCCCACCTCCTTCAGCTTACCCGCCAGGGCCAGGGCGTTCTCCTCCTTCTGGAAGGCCCCCACCTGGAGGTAAAGCCTCCCCTCCTGGGGCGCCGGGGCCTCCCCCCGGTAGACCTGGGCCCCGTAGGCCTTTAGGGCCTCGGCCACCCGCCTGGCCTCGGCCTCGCTGGCGTAGGGGCCCACCACCACCCGGGTCAGGTTCCCGCTGGCCTCGAGGCGGGCCGGGTACCCTTTGGCCGCAAGCTCCCGGGAAAGCTTGAGGGCGTTTTCCGGGTTGGCGAAGGCGCCCACGGCCACGCGGTAGCCTCCCCCCGGCGCTGGCGCCTTGGGCGGGGCCTGGGTGGGCTCGGCGGGCTTGGGCTTGGCCTCCTGGGCCGCCTTTGGCTTGGCCTCCGGGGCGGGCTGGGGCGCCGCTTCCGAGGGGGCCTGGGGCAGGGGTATCACCGTCACCACGGGCTCAGGGGGCTTGGCCTCCTCCGGGGCCGGGCTTGGGGGCGCCGGGGCCTGGGAAGAAGGGGGCTGGACCTGGGGAACCGGGGGGGGCGAGGCCGCCTGGGGCCGGGCGAAGGGGTTGATGCCGGTCAGGTAGAGGACGATCCCCGCCGCCACCAGAGCGATCAGGAGAAAGATGAGGGCGTCCAGCCAGTTCTCCCGTAGCCAGCGCATCCTACCTCCCAAGAAGGCCCTGGGCCTCCTTGGAGCCCAGGGCGGCGGCCTGCCTAAGGGCCCGCTCCGCCTCCCCGTCCCGGCCCAGGGCCTTTAGGGCCAGGCCCAGGTTGTACCAGGCGGAGGCTTCCCTAGGAAGGCGGGCCAGAACCTCCCGCAGGACCAGCTCGGCCTCGCCGTACCGCTTCAGGGCCACAAGCCCGGCGGCCAGGTTGCTCCCCACCCTGGGGTCCCGCCCCGCCTCGTAGAGGGGCCGGAGGAGGGCCACGGCCTCCTCCGCCCGGCCCAGCTCCAGGAGAATGCTCCCTCGAAGGGCCTGGGCCTCAGGGGTTTCGTTCCCCTCCAGAAGCTTTAGGGCCTCCTCCTTTTTGCCCAGGGCGTAGGCGGCCTGGGCCTGGAGGAAGGTTCCCGGGGGACCGGCCTCGCCGGCGTAGCGGTAGGCGTTCTTGTGGTCCCCAAGCTTCAGGTAGGCGGCGGCCAGGGCCAGGGCCACCTCGGGCTCGGGGCTCGCCCGGTAGGCGGCCAGGAGGTGGGGCAGGGCTCCCCGGGCGTCCCCCGCCCGGAGCCTGGCCTGGCCCAAGAGGAAGGCCGCCTCCCAGAGGGCGGGGTCCAGGGCGTAGGCCTCCTTGAGGAGGGGCTCGGGGTTTGGGGAAAGAAGGGCCTTGCGGAGGAGAAGCCTGGCCCTGGGCTTGCCCTCCACCTGGGCTAGGCCCCGGTCCAGCTCCCGCAGGGCCCTTTCCTTCAGGCCCTCCTCCGCCAGGATGCGGGCCAGGAGCTCCCAGGCCTCGGCCCGCTTGGGGTCCTGGTTCAGAAGGCCGTAGAGGACGGGGACCGCCTCGGCCCGGCTGCCGGCGGCGTAGAGGGCCTGGGCCAGGGCCAGGCGGTAGGCGGGGCTTCGCTCGCCAGTAAAACCCTTCTTCAGGGCTTCGGCCGCCTCCTTGGCCCTTCCCGCCTGGGTAAGGGCGGCCGCCAGGCCCAGGTAGGCCTCCTCCGTGGGCCTTAAGGAAACCGCCTTCTGGAAGGCCTCCACCGCCTCGGCGGGCTTGCCCAGGCGCAGGTAGACCTGGCCCAGGTTGAAGTGGCCCTCGTAGCGGTCGGGGAAGACCCGGGTCATCTGGTCAAAGGCGAAGCGGGCCTCCTCGAGGCGCCCCGCCCGAAAGAGGGCCACCCCCAGGCCCAGGTGGGCCTCAAAGAGGCCGTAGTCCTGGGCCAGAACCTCCTCGTAGGCCAAGGCGGCCTTCTCGTAATCCCCGGCCTTCAGAAGGGCCTCCGCCTTCTCCAGGGAAGGGGCGGCCAGGGCCAGAGAGAGGAGAAGGGGCAGAAACGGAAGCGGTCGTTTCAACATAGGGGCCTCCAAACCCATCGTTGCCCTAAGCATAGCACAGCTCCAGAGGAAGGGGTTTGCTATTCTGAAAGCGTGGGGCCAGCCGAGGAAAAGCCCCTAAACCTGGACGCCCCCCGGGTGCTGGTCCTGAACGCCGCCTACGAGGTCCTGGGCCTGGCCAGCGTCAAGCGAAGCGTTCTTTTGGTCCTCTCGGGGGGCGCGGAGATGCTTGCGGAAAGCGGGCGCTTCCTCCACACCCCCTCCACCAGAATCCCCGTCCCCAGCGTCATCCGGCTGAAGCGTCTGGTCAGGCGGGGGCCTGCCCGCGTTCCCCTGAACCGCCGCAACGTCCTCAGGCGGGACCGCTACACCTGCCAGTACTGCGGCCGCCAGGGGGGCGAGCTCACCGTGGACCACGTCCTCCCCAAAAGCCGGGGGGGCAGGAGCACCTGGGAGAACCTGGTGGCCGCCTGCCGGGCCTGCAACCTCAAGAAGGGGGACCGCACCCCCGAGGAGGCGGGCATGCGCCTCCTCAAGCCCCCCAGGCCCCCCCGCCTTCCCCTCTTCCTCTCGGACCTCAAGGAGATCCCCGAGGCCTGGAGGCCCTATCTGGAAGCTTTCTTGAGGTAAAGGAAGCCCAGGGGCTTGACCTCCGCCTGCCCCTCGTAGACCTGTCCGGAAAAGAGGTCCCGCCAGGCCCCCTGGGGCAGGGGTAAAGAGGCGGGGGCCTTCTGGTTGTTGAAGGCGAGGAGAAGCCTCCCCTCCCCTTCCCCCCGGAAAAAGGACAGGAGCCCCCCTTCGGCCAGATAGGTGGCGAAGGGCCCCTTCAGGGCGGGCTCCTCCGCCTTGAGGCGGTAAAGGCCCTGGAAAAAGCCCCGCATCCCGGAATCGCAAGTCCCCCAGGGAATGGGCCGCCGCTGGAGGTCATCGGGGTCCTTCTCTCCCCAAAGGGCGCACTCCTCCCCCTGGAAGACCACCGGGGTCCCGGGAAGGCCGAAGAGGAGGGCCCAGGCCAGGCGGGCTTTGGCCGCGTCCCCGCCCAGGTCGGAAAGGAGGCGGGAGGTGTCGTGGGAGCTGATGAGGTTGAAGCCCATGGCCGAGGCGGCCTCGGGGTAGAGGGCGTAGGCCTCGGAAAGGAGGGTGAGGGCCCTAGGCCCGCCGAAGAGGGCGGGGTGGAGGCCCTGGGCGTAGCGGAGGACGATGTCCCGGCCGAGGGCGTAGTTCATAAGGCTGTCAAAGGCCTCCTCCCCCACCCAGTCCGGGGCCCGCCGCCAGATCTCCCCCACCAGGTAGGCCTCGGGGTTGATGGCCCGCACCCTGGCCTTCAGCTCGCGGAAGAAGGCCTTGGCCTCGAGGAGGTCCTCGGGCACGTCCACCCGGATGCCGTCAAAACCAAAGCGCACCCAGCGCTCCGCCACGGAGAGGAGGTAGGCCCGCACCTCGGGGTTGGCGGTGTTGAGCTTGGGCAGGCTCCCCACCCCCCACCAGGCCTCGTAGGCGCCGGCGTCCCCCGGCTTGAAGGGGTAGCGCTTGACGAAGTACCAGTTCCAGTAAGGCGAGGCCCGGCCCCGCTTCACCACGTCCTGGAAGGCGAAGAAGCCCAGGCCCGTGTGGTTGGGCACGAAGTCAAAGAGGACCCGGATCCCCAGGGCGTGGGCCCGGTCCAGGACCCGGCGCAGAAGGGCCTCGTCCCCCAGGCGGGGGGCCACCTGCAGGTAGTCGTGGGTGTCGTAGCCGTGGGCGCTCCCCGAGCGGAAGATGGGGTTCAGGTAGAGGAGGCCCACCCCCAGCTCCTTCAGGTAGGGAAGCCGCTCCTCAAGCCCCGCCAGGTCCCCCCCGTAGTACTGGTGGCAGCAGTGCATGGGGCCCGGGGGGTCCTGCCAGCGGGCGAGGTAGGGCCTGGGGCCCCCCTTCTCCTGCCAGACCTGGTTGAAGTTGTACTCGTCGTCGGAAAGGGCCAGGGCGTCGTTCCCGGGGTCGCCGTTTTGGAAGCGGTCGGGGAAGACCTGGTACCCGCCCCTCACCCCCACCCAGGCCAGGGCGCGGAAGGGGTGGGCGGGAGGGCGGTAGGGACCCAGGCGCTTCTCCCCCGCCTTCGTCTTCAGGCGGATCTCGTAGGGGCCAAGCTCCGGCAAAAGGCCCCGCCACACCTCCTTGCCGGAGAAGGCCAGCTGGCGGGCCATGGGAAAGGCCCTTCCCCCCTGGAGGAGCGCCGCCTCCCGCACCTCCTCCGCCCCAGCGAGAAGGCGCACAGAATACCCCTCGGGCAGGGCGGAGAACTGGGCGGGGTCCAAAGGGTCGTGGGTCTGGGCCAGGGCCAGGCCCAGGAATAGGGCCAGGGCGAGGTGGAAGCGCTTCATGGCCAGAGTCTACCGCCGCACGCTGAGAAGGACGGCCAGGAGGATGAGGCCCGCCCCCAGGTAGCCCAGAGGGGAGAGGACCTCCCGGAAGAGGAGGAAGGCGAAGAGGTTGGCCACCACGGGCTCGAGGGTGGCCAAGACGCTGGCCCGGGTGGCGGGAAGCCGCCTGAGGCCGGCGTAGTAGGCCAGGTAGGCCCCGTAGGTGGAAAAGGCCCCCAGGAAGAGGAGGGCCCACAGGGCTTTTTGGCTCAAGGGGACGAAGTCCACGAAGGGCAGAAGCCCCAAAGCCCCCACGGGCAGGGCGTAGAGGAAGAGGGTGGGGGTGGCGTACCGGGGCAGGTAGAGCTTGCCGAAGATGTAGTAAAGGGCGTAGGTGAAGCCGGAAAGGAGGCCGAAGAAAAGGGCGGGAAGGAGGGCCTTCACCTGGCTACCCCCGCCCAGGCCCATGAGGCCCACCCCCAGGAGGGTGAGGGCCACGGCCAGAAGGCCTAAGGCGTCCAAGGCCTCCTTCAGGACCAGGCGGGAGAGGAGGGCCACAAAGGCGGGGGCGGTGTAGAGGAGGACCGAGGCCAAAGCGGCCCCGCCGTAGTTCACCGCCAGCTGGTAGGAGCCATAGAACAGGGAAACCCCCACCAGGCCGAAGAGGAAGAGGGCGGGGAGGTCCTTGGGAAGAAGGCGCACCTGGCGCAGGATTAGGGCGTGGAGGGCGAAGAAGGCCCAGGCGATGACCGCCCGGTAAAGGGCCACCAGAAGGGGAGGTAGCCCCTCCCCGAAGGCCAGGCGGCTCACCGGCCCCAGAAGTCCCCAGAGGAAGGCCGCCAGGAAGAGGTACAGGTAGCCCATGGGGCCTAGAGTATAATGCCGCCGGTGTCTCTACGGAGGTAGCCCTATGAGCGGCCGAACCCTTTTCGCCCTTCTCGTCCTCCTCCTCCTCGCCCTCTTCGCCTGGCTCAACTGGGGGGAGATCACCAGGCCTACCCCCCTTTCCCTGGGCCTCACCCGGGTGGAGGCCCCCCTGGGGCTTTTGCTGGTCATCGCCTTGGGGGTGGTCTCCCTCCTCTACCTCATCTTCACCATCGGGCTGGAGACCGCCGCCCTTCTGGAGGTGAAGCGGTACGCCCGGGAGCTCCTTCACTACAAGAAGCTGGCCGAAGACGCCGAGCAAAGCCGCTACACGGAGCTCAGGCGGTACCTGGAGGCCGAGCTAGCGCGCCTGGCGGAGGCGGAGCGGGAGGAGATCCGGGCCCTCGAGGCCCGGGTGGAGGAGCTTTTGGAAAAGCACGGCAACACCCTGGCCGCCTACATCGGCGAGCTGGAGGACCAGATCCTGAGGCTTATGAAGCCGGAAAAGGGCGAGGGGGCGGGCTAAAGCCCACCCCCCAAAGAGGAAAGAAAGGGTTTAGGCCCCCATGCTGGCTTAGGCCAGCATGGGGTGGCCTTACTCCACCAGCTCCACCAAGGCCAGAGGAGCCCCGTCCCCGCGGCGGCGCTCCGCCAGCTTCAGGACCCGGGTGTACCCCCCGGGGCGGTTCTGGTACCTGGGGGCGATCTCGTCAAAGAGCTTCCGCACCAGCTTCACGTCCTGCAGGTCCCTGAGGACCAGCCTGCGGGCGTGAAGGTCCCCCCGCTTGGCCAGGTGGATCAGGTGGTCCACGAAGCCGGTCAGCTCCTTGGCCTTGGGCACGGTGGTGGTGATGCGCCCGTGGGTGAGGAGGCTCTTGGCCTGGTTGCGGAACAGGGCCAGGCGATGGGAAGAGTGGCGGTTCAGTTTCCTTCCAGACTTCAGATGGCGCATGGTCTCACTCCTTTAGGGTGAAGCCCTTCTTGGCCAGGGCCTGGCGGATCTCCTCCAGGCTCCGCTCCCCGATGCCGGGGATGTTCCTCAGGTCCTTGAGGTTGAGGGCCAGAAGGGCGCGCACGGACTCAATCCCCTCCTCCTTGAGGCTGTGGAGGACCCGGGTGGAAAGCCCAAGCTCCTCCAAGGGCAGGTCCAGGTCCTCCTCGGCGCTCTCCCGCTTCTCCCCCTTCGGCACCTCGGGGGTGGGCAGAAGGGAGGCCTCGGGGTTGGCGAAGTAGCCCAGGTGCTCCTTCAGGATGGCCACGGCCTGGTTCAGGGCCTCGAGGGGGGTGACGGAGCCGTCGGTCCAGATCCTCAAGGTGAGCTTGTCCAGGTCCGTGCGCTGGCCCAGGCGGGTGTCCTCCACCTGGAAGGCCACCCGGCGCACCGGGGAGAAGATGGCGTCCACAGGGATGGCGTTGATGCGGTCCTTGATGCCGTGGCGCTCGGCGGGCACGTACCCCACCCCCCGGTCCACCCGCACCTCCATGTAGAGCTTCCCGCCCTCCTCGAGGGTGGCGATGTGGAGGTCGGGGTTCATGATCTCCACGTCGGCGGAGGGGGTGAAGTCGCCCGCCCTCACCTCCTTGGGGCCTTCCGCCTTGAGGATCAGGGTGGTGGACGCCATCTTGGGGTCCAGGAAGCGCACCACCAGCTCCTTCAGGTTCAGGATGATCTCCACCACGTCCTCCTTCACCCCGGGAATGGTGGAGAACTCGTGGAGGACGTCCTCAATGTAGACGCTGGTGACCGCGGTCCCGGGGATGGAGGAGAGGAGGATGCGGCGGAGAGGGTTCCCCAGGGTGACCCCAAACCCCCTTTCTAGGGGCTCCAGGACGAACTCGCCGTAGTGGCGCCCCTGGGTGCGCGCCGTGAAGACCGGGGCTTTCAGCTTGCTCTCCAACATAGGCCTCCTTCGGGGCCAATCCCTATGACAGATTACCTGGAGTAGAACTCAATCACCAGCTGCTCGTTGACCGGCAGGGCCAGGTCTTCCCGGTCGGGCAGGCGCAGGAACTTGCCCTTCATGCCCTCCACGTCCAGGGAGAGCCAGGGGCCCACCTTGCGGCCCTTCATGGCCTCGAGGTTCTCGCGGATGAAGGCGAGGTTCCTGCTCCCCTCGGCGATGGCGATCTCGTCGCCGGGCTTCACCCGGTAGGCGGGCAGGTCCACCCGGCGCCCGTTGACGGTGATGTGGCCGTGGCGCACCATCTGCCGGGCCTGGCGGCGGCTACTGGCGAAGCCCAGCCGGTAGACCACGTTGTCCAGGCGGGACTCCAGAAGGCCCAGGAAGACGGTGCCCGTGACCCCCTTCTTGCGGCTGGCCTCCTCAAAGAGGTTGCGGAACTGGGTCTCGGAGATCCCGTAGATGCGGCGGAGCTTCTGCTTTTCCCTAAGGCGCACGGCGTAGTCGGAAGGGCGGCGCGCCCGCCGCTGGCCGTGCTGGCCAGGGGGGTAGGGCCGGCGCTCCATGGCGCACTTGGGGCTGTAGCACCGCTCCCCCTTCAGGTAAAGCTTCACGCCTTCCCGGCGGCAAAGACGGCAAACTGGACCAATGTAACGACCCATCTTTCACTCCTTACGAGGCCTTGCGGAACTTCTTCTTGGGCCGGCAGCCGTTGTGGGGCACAGGGGTGTCGTCCACGATGGACTTCACCTGGAGGCCGGAGGCCTGGAGGGCCCTGATGGCCTGCTCCCGCCCCGCCCCGGTGCCCCGCACGATCACGTCCACGCTCTGCATGCCGTAGGCCATGGCCTTCTTGGCCGCGTCCATGGCGGCGAGCTGCGCGGCGTAGGGGGTGCCCTTCCGGCTCCCCTTGTAGCCGATGACCCCGCCCGAAGACCAGGTGATGGGGTTGCCGTCCGGGTCCGTGATGGTGACGATGGTGTTGTTGTAGGAGGCGTGGATGTACGCCTTCCCGCTAGCCACCTGTCGCTTGACCTTTTTCTTCGTCGCTTTTCTGGCCATACTCTCCCTCTCGGAGTATCTGCTGGCCCTAAACCGCGTTCAGGGCTTACTTCCTGGGGGCCTTCTTCTTGCCCGCCACCGTCTTCCTGGGGCCCTTGCGGGTGCGGGCGTTGGTGCGGGTGCGCTGGCCCCGCACGGGCAGGCCCCGCCGGTGCCTCAGGCCCCGGTAGCAGCCGATGTCCATGAGGCGCTTGATGTTGGCCGCCACCTCCGCCCTGAGCTCGCCTTCCAGCTTCCAGGCGTTCTCCACGTACTCGCGGAGGCGCACCACCTCGGCCTCGGTCAGGTCCTTCACCCGGGTGGCCGGGTTGATGCCCGTCTTCTCCAGGGCCTCCTTGGCCCGGGCCGGCCCGATGCCGTAGATGTAGGTGAGGGCCACATCCACCCGCTTGTTCCTGGGAATCTCTACGCCTGCGATCCTCGCCACGTTGCCTCCTTAGCCCTGACGCTGCTTGTGCTTGGGGTTCTCGCAGATGACGTACACCCGGCCGTGCCGGCGCACCACCTTGCACTTCTCGCACATCCTCTTCACCGACGCCCGTACCTTCATCTCGCCTCCTACTTTCTGTAGACGATGCGGCCCCGCGTGGGGTCGTAGGGGGTAATCTCCACCACCACCCGGTCCCCGGGAAGGATGCGGATGTAGTGCATGCGCATCTTCCCCGAGATGTAGGCCAGGATCTCCGGCCCCGAGTCCAGCTTCACCCGAAAGGTGGTGTTGGGCAAAGCCTCGGTGACCACGCCCTCCGCCCGAATGGTGTCCTTCTCCTTCGCCATACCCCTCCTACCGCGCCCGCACCAAGGAAACCCCGGTGAGAAGCTCCGGGCCCTCTTCCGTCACCAAGACGGTGTTCTCGTAGTGGGCGGCGAGGTTGCCCCTTCCGGCGCTCGCCGTCCAGCCATCTTCCAATATTACCACAGACGCCGGGCGCAGGGTGACCATGGGCTCGAGGGCCAGGGTCATCCCCGGGCGGATCTTGGGCCCGGTTCCCGGCTTGCCGAAGTTGGGAAGCTGGGGGTCCTCGTGGATCTCCCGCCCCACCCCGTGGCCCACGAACTCCCGCACCACCCCGTAGCCCCGGCTTTCCAGAAAGGTCTGCACGGCGTGGGCCACGTCGCCGATGCGGTAGCCGGGCCTTAGGTACTTCATCCCCTCCCAGAAGGCGGCCTCCGTGTCCTTGATGAGCCTTTCCGCCTCGGGGGAGACCCGGCCCACGGGGAAGGTGCGGGCCATGTCGGCGGCGAAGCCCCCGTAGAGGAGGCCCACGTCCACGGAGAGGATGTCCCCCTCCCGGAGGGGCTTCTCCGAGGGGATGCCGTGGACCACCACCTCGTTGACCGAGGTGCAGAGCGTGGCGGGAAAGCCGTAAAGGCCCAGGAAGGCGGGCTTGGCCTTGCGCTTCCTGATGGCCTCGTAGGCGATCCGGTCCAGCTCTTTGGTGGTGATGCCGGGCTCCACGTGGCGGGCCACCTCCTCCACCACCTCGGTGAGGAGGGCGCCCGCCTCCCGCATGCGCTCAATCTCCCAGGGGCTTTTCAGCTTGATGGCCATCAGATTCCCAGCGCGGCCCGGATGCGGGCGTAGACCTCGTCGGGGGTGCCGAGGCCGTCCACCCGCCTCAGGGCGCCCGTCTTCTCATAGTACTGGATGAGGGGCTCGGTCTTCTCCCGGTAGACCTGGAGGCGGCGGCGGATGGTCTCCTCGTTGTCGTCGGAGCGCCCCTCCAGCTCCGCCCGCTTCAGCATGCGGCGGACCAGCTCCTCCTCGGGCACCTCCACCAGAACCACCCCAAGAAGCCTGGTCCCCGTCTCCTCCAGGAGGCGGTCCAGGGCCTCCGCCTGGGGGATGGTCCTGGGGAAGCCGTCAAAGATGACCCGGTCGGAAAGCTCCTCCCGGATCAGGGCCAGGATCAGGTCGTCGGGCACCAGGTCCCCCCGGTCCATGATGGGCTTCACCTGGAGCCCCAGGGGCGTGCCCCGGGCCACATGGTCCCGGAGGATGTCGCCGGTGGAGAGCTTTTTGAAGGAAAGCTCCTCGGCCAGCCGCGCCGCCTGGGTGCCCTTGCCCGCCCCCGGCGGCCCCAAGAAGATCACCGCTTCCCCCATGCCTCCTCCTAGCGCGTGCGGCCGCGGATGCGGCCCTTGGAGAGAAAGCCCTCGTAGTTCCTGAGCATCAGCTGGCTCTCTATCTGCCTAAGCGTGTCCAGGGCCACCCCCACCACGATCAGGAGGCCGATCCCCGAGAAGGCGATGCTCTGGACCCCGGTCAGGTTCTGGATGATCTGGGGCAAAGCGGCCACCAAGCCCAGGAAGAGGGCCCCCCAGAGGGTGAGCCGGGAGACGATGTGCTCCAGGAACTTCACCGTGGGCTCCCCGGGGCGGATGCCGGGGATGAAGCCCCCGTACTCCCGCAAGGACTCGGCGATGCGCTTGGGGTCAAACTGCACCGCCGTGTAGACGTAGGTGAAGAGGACGATGAGGACCACCTCTATGAGGAGGCCGGAAAGGCGGGTGGGGTTGAAGAAGTTGGCGATGGCCTGGAGCACGGCGTTGTCCTGGAAGGGGGCGGCAAGGAAGATGGGGATCTGCAGGATGGCGGCGGCGAAGACGATGGGGATCACCCCGGCGGCGTTCAGCTTGATGGGGATGTAGGTGGCCTGCCCCCCGTAGACCCTGCGCCCCACCACCTTGCGGGCGTACTGGACGGGGATCCGCCGCTCCGCCTGCTGCACCGCCGCCATGCCGGCGAAGGCCAGCACGATGAAGGCCAGGAAGAAGAGGAAGGCCACCAGGTTCACCTCCCCGGTGCGGATGAGGCCTATGGTGCGCACCAGCTGGGGGAGCCACTCCACCACGATCCCGGCGAAGATGATCATGCTGGTACCGTTGCCGATGCCGTACTCGGTGATGCGCTCCGCCATCCAGAGGAGGAGGGCGATGCCCGCCACCTGGGTGACCACCACCACCAGCCAGAAGAAGGGCCCCGGGGACCAGCCGGGGAGGAGGAACCTGCCCCCCTCGGCCCCCAGGAAGGCTGTGGCCAGGAAGAAGCCCTGGAAGGCCCCCAGAGCGATGCCGCCGATGCGGGTGTACTGGTTGATGATGCGGCGGCCCTCCTCCCCTTCTTTGGAAAGCTTCTCCAGCGCTGGCACCACGGTCACCAAAAGCTGCATGACGATAGCCGCGGTGATGTAGGGCATGATGCCCAGGGCGAAGATGGAGAAGCGCTCAAAGTTGCCCCCAGAGAAGAGGTTGATGATGCCGAAAACCCCGCCCTGGGTGGTGCGCAGGAACTCCTGGATCTTGTCCAGGTCTACCCCCGGGGTGGGGATGAAGGCCCCCAAGCGGTAGGCGGCCAGGACCAGGAGGGTGAAGAGGATGCGCTGGCGCAGCTCGGGGATCTGGAGGGCGCTCCGGAAGGCCTTCAGCATCTTAGGCCTCCAGAAGGACGGCCTCGCCGCCCGCGGCCTTCAGCTTCTCCAGGGCGCTCTTGGAAAAGGCGTGGGCCACCACCTTGAGGGGCTTGGCCTCGCCGTCCCCCAGGATCTTCAGGCGGTAGCCCTTCTTGAGGAGGCCCGCCTGGACCAGAAGCTCGGGGGTCACCTCCCCCTCAAACCGGGCCAGGGCCTCGAGGTTCACCCCCTGGTACCTGGGCCTTTTGATCTCCCCGGGAACCTGGCCCTGCATGCCCCGCTTGGGCAGGCGCATCAGGGTGGTGGAGCGCCCGCCCTCAAAGCGGCGGGGGTCCTTGAGGCCGCCGGAGCGGGACTTCTGGCCCTTGTGGCCCCGGGTGGCCGTCTTGCCGTGGCCGGAGCCGGGGCCCCGGCCCACCCGCTTGCGCTTCTTGTTGGCCCCTGGATTGGGCTTGAGATCGGAAAGCTTCATTCCACCACCTCCACCTGAAGAAGGTGGGCCACCTTGCGGATGTTGCCGCGGATGGCCGGCGTGTCCTCCAGCAGTTTCTCCTGCTGGAGCTTTCTAAACCCCAGGGCCTTGAGGGCCGCCTTCTGGTCCTTGGGGTAGCCGATGGGGCTCTTTACCAGCTTCACCTTGAGCCTGGCCATCACTCCTCCTTAGCCTTCCTGAGGCGCTTGACGTCCTCCTTGGTCTGGAGCTGGCGCAGGGCCTCCATGGTGGCGTAGGCGATGTTGACGGGGTTGCGGCTCCCCAGCTCCTTGGTGAGGATGTCGGTGATCCCCGCCAGCTCCAGGATGGCCCGGGGCACCGCCCCAGCGATCACGCCCGTACCGGGGGCGGCGGGCTTCAGGAGGATCTTGGAGGCCCCGAACTCCACCTCAATCTCGTGGGGGATGGTGCCGTTCTGGATGGGCACCTCCACCATGTTGCGGCGGGCGTAGTACCCCGCCTTCTGCACCGCCAGGGGCACCTCCTTGGCCTTGCCCAGGCCCAGGCCCACCCGCCCCTGGCGGTCCCCCACCACCACCAGGGCGCCGAAGCGGAAGCGGCGGCCGCCCTGGTAGGTCTTGGCGGTGCGCCGCACCAGGATCATCTTCTCCTCAAAATCGGTCTCGGGCATGGTTCCTCCTTAGAACTCGAGGCCCCCCTCCCGGGCCCCCTCGGCCAGGGCCTTGACCCGGCCGTGGTACTTGTAGGGGCCGCGGTCAAAGGCCACCTGCTTGATCCCCTTGGCGATGGCCTTCTCCGCCAGGGCCAGGCCCACCTTCCGGGCCACCTCGGTCTTGTTGCCCTTGAGCTTCAGGGCCAGGCTGGACTCGGCCACCAGGGTCTCGCCCTTCTCGTCGTCAATGATCTGCGCGTAGATGTGGTTGAGGCTCCGGAAAACGGAGAGGCGAAGCCTCCCGGTCCTCTTAACCCGGTTGCGCACCCGGAACTTGCGGCGCTCGTAAGCGGTTAGCCGTGCCATGCTTCCCCCTACTTCTTGGCCCCGGCCTTGCCGGGCTTGAGGCGGACGGGCTCGCCAGCGTAGTAGATGCCCTTCTCGTGGTAAGCGCTGGGCTTCTTGATGGCCCGGATGTCGGCGGCCACCTGCCCCACCTTCTGCTTGTCAATGCCCAGGACCCGGATCTTGGTGGGCTCGGGCACCTCAAAGGTGATGCCCTCCGGGGGCTCCACCACCACGGGGTGGCTAAAGCCCACCGTGAGCTCAATGGAGCGGCCCGCCAGACGGGCCCTGTAGCCGATGCCCTTGATGAGGAGCTCCTTGACGTACCCCTCGGAGACTCCCTTGATGGCGTTGGCGATCAGGGTGCGGGTGAGCCCGTGGAGGCTTCTGTGGCGGCGCTCGTCGGAGGGGCGCTCCACCCGCACCACGTTTTCCTCCACCACCACCTTGAGCTCCGGGGAAACGGGGACCGAAAGCTCCCCCTTGGGGCCCTTGACCTTCACAAGCCCTGGGGAGACCTGCACCTGAACCCCCTTGGGCACGGGAATGGGAAGCCTGCCGATCCTAGACATCACCACACCTCGCAGATGAGCTCGCCGCCCACGCCCAACTTCCGGGCCTCCCGGTCCGTCAGCACCCCCTTGGGCGTGGAGAGAATGGCGATCCCCAGGCCCCGGCGCACCCGGGGGATCTCCTTGACCCCCACGTAGACCCGCCGCCCGGGCCGGCTGATGCGGCGGATGTGCTTGATGACCTGCTCGGGGCGGGGGTCCAGGCCCTGCCGCCTGGGGCCGTACTTGAGGTGGATGCGCAAGTAGGGCTTGCCGTCCACCTCCACCCGCTCATACCCCTTGATGAACCCTTCCCGCGCCAGGATCTTCAGGATCTCCTCCTTGAAGCGCGAGGCGGGCACCTCGGTGCTCTCCTTGTAGACCCGGGTGGCGTTCCTGATCCGGGTCAGCATGTCGGCGATGGGGTCCGTCAGCATTTCCTCTCTCCTTTTACCTCTTCCTGAACCATGCGGTCTCGAGGGAAGCCCCCCGACCGGCCACGGCCTACCAGCTGGCCTTCTTCACCCCCGGGAGCTGCCCCTTGTGGGCCAGTTCCCGGAGGCAGAGGCGGCAAAGACCGAAGTAGCGGTAGACGCTCCTGGCCCGCCCGCAACGCACGCAACGGGTGTAGGCCCGCACCTTGAACTTGGGGGTCCTTTTGGCCTTCTCAATCAGCGCTTTTCTCGCCATGCTCGCCTCACTTGCGGAAGGGGAAGCCCAGAAGCTCCAGGAGGGCCTTGGCCTCCTCGTCGGTCTTGGCGGTGGTCACCACCGCGATGTCCATGCCCCGCAGAGCGTCCACCATGTCGTAGGTGACCTCGGGGAAGATGAGCTGCTCCTTCAGGCCCAGGTTGTAGTTGCCCCGGCCGTCAAAGCTGTTGGGGTTGACGCCGCGGAAGTCGCGGATGCGGGGAAGGGCCACGGAGAGGAGCTTCTCCAGGAAGATCCACATCCGGTCGCCCCGGAGGGTGACCCGGAGGCCGATGGGCATCCCCTTGCGGAGCTTGAAGTTGGAGATGGACTTCTTGGCCCGGGTGATGGCGGGCTTCTGGCCGGTGATGAGGGCCAGCTCCTTGCTGGCCTTCTCCAGGATGCGGGCGTCCTCCTTGGCCTCGCCCAGGCCCTGGTTGATGACCACCTTCTCCAGCCGCGGCACCTCCCAGATGTTCTGGTAGCCGAAGCGGCGGATGAGTTCCGGCCTGACCTCCTCGTAGTACTTCTTCTTCAGGGCAACGTCCAGGGGCATCTTACTCCTCCACGTCCAAGGACCCGCCGCACTTGGCGCAGGCCCGGATCTTGCGCCCGTCCTCCAGGAACTTCTTGCGCACCCGGGTGGGCTTGCCGCAGGCGGGGCAGATGGGCCGCACCTTGGAGGCGTGCAGAGGCGCCTCCTGCTCCACGAACCCGCCCTGGGGGTGCTTGGGGCTAGGGCGCACCGCCTTCTTGACCAGGTTGACCCCCTCCACGATCACGGCCATCTTCCGGGGCAGGACGGCCTTCACCTTGCCCACCCGGCCCTTGTACTTGCCGGAGGCCACCAGGACGGTGTCCCCCTTCTTCACGTGCACCTTGGCCTGCATCAGAGCACCTCCGGAGCCAGGGAGACGATCTTCATGAAGCCCTTCTCCCGGAGCTCGCGGGCCACCGGGCCGAAGACGCGGGTGCCGCGGGGCTCCAGCTGGTTGTTGATGATGACGGCGGCGTTGTCGTCAAAGCGGATGGCGGAGCCGTCGGGCCGCTTGACCTCTTTCTTGGTGCGCACCACCACCGCCTTGACCACGTCGCCCTCCTTCACGGCGCCGCGGGGGATGGCCTCCTTGACGCTGGCCACGATCACGTCCCCCACCGTGGCGTACTTGGCGTTGGAGCCCTTGAGGACCCGGATGCACATGATCTTGCGGGCCCCGGTGTTGTCGGCCACCTCCAGGTAGGTCTGGGGCTGGATCATGCCTTACCTCCCCGCTTGGAAAGGCTAGCGTAGTTCTGGCGGCGGACCAGGTACTTCTCCACCAGGTCCAGCCGCCCCCCTTCCACCAGGCGCAGGACCCGGAAGCGCTTGCGCTTGGAGATGGGGCGGGCCTCTATGATCTCCACCACGTCCCCCACCTTGTACCGCTCCTCGGGGTCGTGGGCCAGGTACTTTTTGGAGCGCTTGATGACCTTGCCGTAAAGGGGGTGGGGGAACTGGCGCTCCACCAGGACCGTCACGGTCTTCTGCATCTTGTCGCTCACCACCACCCCGGTCAGCACCTTCTTAGGCATTCTGCCTCCTCTTCTCGTTCCAGACCGTCAGAAGACGGGCGATGGAGCGCCGGGTCTCCCGGATCCTGTGGTTCTGGGAAAGCTGGCCGATGGAGGCCTGGAAGCGGAGCTCCATGAGCTCCCGCTTCTTCTGCCGGATGAGCTTTTCCAGCTCCACAAGGGAGAGCTTGCGGGCCTCCGAAAGCTCCTTGCGGATCTCACTGAGCTTCATCGTAAGCGTCCCTCCGCACGATCTTGGTCTTGATGGGGAGCTTGTGGCCGGCGATGCGCAGGGCCTCGAGGGCCTGCTCCTCCGTGACCCCCGCCACCTCAAACATCACCCGGCCCGGCTTGACCACGGCCACGTACCCCTCCACGTTGCCCTTGCCCTTACCCATGCGCACCTCGAGGGGCTTCTTGGTGTAGGGCTTGTCGGGGAAGATGCGGATGAAGATCTTCCCGCCGCGGCGGAAGTGGCGCACCATGGCCACACGGGCGGCCTCAATCTGCTGGGCGGTGATCCAGGCGGGCTCCATGGCCACCAGGCCAAAGTCCCCGAAGGCCACGTAGTCGCCCCCCTTGGTGGCGCCCTTCAGGCGGCCGCGGTGCTGCTTCCGGTACTTCATGCGCCTGGGCATCAGCATGGCCTACTCCTCCTTCTTCACGCGCACGGCCGGGCGGCGGCGGCGGGGGCGCTCCTCGGCCTTGGGGGCCTCGAGGCGCTTGACCTTCTGGCCGCCGATCACCTCGCCCAAGAAGACGTACGCCTTCACCCCCAGCACCCCGTAGGTGGTGCGGGCCAGGGCAAAGCCGTAGTCTATGTTAGCACGGAGGGTCTGCAGGGGAACCCGCCCTTCCGCGGCCCACTCGGTGCGGGCCTGCTCCGCCCCGCCGATGCGCCCGGAGACGATGACCTTGGCCCCCTTGGCCCCGGACTCCATGACCCGCTGGACCGCCTGCTTGATGGCCCGCCGCACGGCGAAGCGGCGCTCAATCTGCTCCGCCACCCGCTGGGCCACCAGGGGGGCCGAGAGGTTGGGGTTGTGGATCTCCTGGACGTTCAGGGCCACGTTTTTCCCGGTCAGCTTGGCGAGGGCGTCCCGCAGGACCTTGATCTTCTCCCCGCCCCGGCCGATCACCACGCCGGGCTTGGCCACGTGGACGCTCACCGCCACGTTGTCGGCGGCCCGCTCAATGTCCACGCGGGCCAGGCCGGCCGGGTAGAGCTCCTTGGTCAGGTAGTCGCGGATCTGCTGGTCCTCCAGAAGGAGCTGGCGGTACTGCTTCTTGCCCGCATACCAGCGGGACTCCCAGTCCCGGGTGATGCCAAGCCGGAACCCGATGGGGTGGATCTTATTTCCCATGCTTTTCCCCCAGAATGACGGTGATGTGGCTGGTCTTCTTCTTCATGATGTCCGCCCGGCCCCGGGCCCGGGGAAGCACCCGCTTCAGGGCGGGCCCCTCGTCCACGAAGGCCGCCTTGACGAAGAGGCGGTCCTCCAGCATGTCGTGGTTGTTGACGGCGTTGGCCGCGGCGGACTCCAGCACCTTGGCCACGTGGTAGGCCCCCCGCTTGTTGGTGTAGCGCAGGATGGCGCGGGCCTCCTCGAGGCTCTTCCCCCGGATCAGGTCCACCACCAGGCGGACCTTCCTGGGGGCGATGCGCACGTAACGGGCAATGGCTTTCGCTTCCATGGCTACTTCTTCTTGGTGGCCTTGGCCTCTTTGCCGTGCCCCCGGTAGGTGCGGGTGGGCGCGAACTCACCCAGCTTGTGCCCCACCATGTTCTCGGTGATGTACACGGGCACGTGCTGCTTGCCGTTGTAAACCGCGATGGTGTGGCCCACCATCTCCGGCACGATGGTGGAGCGGCGGCTCCAGGTCTTGATGAGCCGCTTCTCCCCCTTGGCGTTCAGCTCCAGCACCTTCTCCAAGAGGTGATCGTCTACGAAAACGCCCTTCTTCAAGCTACGCGGCATGGCTCACCTCACTTCTTCCGCCGGGCGATGATGAAGCGGCTGGAAGGCTTGCGCCGCTTCCTGGTCTTGAGGCCCTTGGTCTGCCAGCCCCAGGGGGAGGCCGGGGGACGGCCCCGGGGCGCCCGGCCCTCGCCGCCGCCGTGGGGGTGGTCCACCGGGTTCATGGCGGCGCCCCGCACGTGGGGCTTCCGGCCCAGCCAGCGGGTGCGGCCCGCCTTGCCCAGGACGATGTTCTTGTGGTCGGCGTTGCCCACGGCCCCGATGGCGGCGTAGCACTCCCCGTGCACCTTCCTCAGCTCCCCCGAGGGCAGGCGCAGGATCACGTAGTCCCCTTCCCGGCCCTGGATCTGGGTGCTGGTGCCGGCGGAGCGGGCCAGCTTGGCCCCCTTTTTGGGCTCCAGCTCCACGGCGTGGACCACGGTACCCACGGGGATGAAGCGCAAAGGAAGGGCGTTGCCCACGCTGATGGGCGCATCGGGCCCCGCCACCACCTGCTGCCCCACCTGAAGCCCCTCGGGGGCGATGATGTAGCGCTTCTCCCCGTCGGCGTAGTGGAGGAGGGCGATGCGGGCGGAGCGGTTGGGGTCGTACTCAATGGCCGCCACCTTGGCGGGGATGCCGGCCTTGTCCCAGCGCTTGAAGTCAATGATGCGGTAGAGGCGCTTGTGGCCGCCCCCGCGGAAGCGCACGGTGATGCGGCCCTGGTTGTTGCGCCCCCCCGTCTTCTTCAGGGGCTTGACCAGGGACTTCTCCGGCTCGGTCTTGGTGATCTCGGAGAAGTCCGCCACCGTCATGAAGCGGCGGCTCGGCGTGTAGGGTTTGAACTTCTTGACTGCCATTCCTCTTTCCTCCCTTGCCGGATCAGGGCCGGGCTCCCTTTCCCGGCGGGGTTTAGATGAGGCCCTCCAGGGCCTCAATCCTCTGCCCGGCGGCCACCTGCACGATGGCCTTCTTGCGGTCAGGGCGCTTGCCCAGGTAGCGGCCCAGGCGCTTCTTCTTGCCCCGAACGTTCATGGTGTTGACCCCCACCACCTTGACCTTGAAGGCCGCCTCCACGGCGTTCTTGATCTCGGTCTTGGTGGCCTTGGGGTGAACCCAGAAGGTGTACTTGCCCGCGGCAAAGCCCGCGTAGGCCTTCTCCGAGAGCACGGGGGCCAGGATCACGTCGTAGGCCGTCTTCATGCCTCACCTCCCAGGCGCTCCTGGAAGACCTCCCAGGCCTTCAGGTCCATGACCAGGCGCCCAGTGCGCAGGATGTCGTAGACGTTGAGGCCCTCGGGGGCCAGGGTTACCACCCAGGGCAGGTTGCGGGCGGCCCGGCGCACGGCCTCGTCGGCCGTGACCAGGAGAACGGTCTCGGAGCCGTCCAGGCCCGCCTCCTTGGCCCAGGCCAGAAACTCCCTGGTCTTGCCCTGAACCCCAAAGAAGGCCTCCACCAGAAGGAGCTTCCCCTCCTTAGCCCGGTCGGCCACGGCCATGGCCAGGCCCGCCTTCCGGACCTTTTTGGGCAGGGTGTAGCTGTAGTCCCGGGGCTTGGGGCCGAAGACCGTGCCGCCGCCCACGAAGATGGGGGCCCCGATGTCCCCGTGGCGGGCGCGGCCCGTGTGCTTCTGGGGGTAGATCTTGCGGCCCGAGTAGGCCACCTCGCCCCGGGTCTTGGTGCTGGCGGTGCCCCGGCGGCGGCTGGCCAGCTGCCAGCGCACCACTTCCCAGAGGAGGTGGGGGTTGACCTCCCCCGGCAGGTTAGCGGCCAGCTCCCGCTTGCCGGCGGGGGAAATAACGGGAATCTGGTAAACGGTTTCCACCTTCGCCTCCCTCACTTGGCCACCTTCTTGGTCTGGCGCACCACCACGAGCCCCCCGTTGGGCCCGGGCACGGCGCCCTTGACCAGGAGCAGGTTCTCCTCGGGGATGACGTCCACCACCTCGAGGTTCACCACCGTGACCCGCTCCGCCCCGTAGTGGCCCGCCATCTTCTTGCCCTTGTAGACGCGGCCCGGGGTCTTGCGGTTGCCGATGGAGCCCGGGTGGCGGTGGATCTTGTGGGCGCCGTGGGAGTCGGGGCCGCCGGCGAAGTTCCAGCGCTTCATGACCCCGGCGGTGCCCCGGCCCTTGGAGGTGCCGGTCACGTCCACCCGCTCCCCGGGCTTGAAGATCTCCACCGTCACCACGTCGCCCTCGGGGTTGAAGTCCCGGATCTCCTTAAGGATGCGCACGGGCTGGACCCCGGCCTTGGCGAAATGCCCCTTCATGGGCCGGTTGACCCGCCCCGGCTTCTGGGCCAGAAAGCCCAGCTGCACGGCGGTGTACCCGTCCTTCTCCGGGGTGCGCCGCTGGACCACCGGGCAGGGGCCGGCCAGGATCACGGTGACGGGAATGGCCCGGTCCTCCCTGTAGATCCGGGTCATGCCCACCTTCGTGCCCAGGATCCCCTTCACTTGCCACCTCCTATGGTCTTGATCTCAATCTCCACGCCGGTGGGCAGGTCCAGGGACATGAGGCTCTCAATGGTCTTCCGGTTGGGGTTCAGGATGTCCACCAAGCGGTTGTGGGTGCGAAGCTCAAAGTGCTCCCGGGAGTCCTTGTGCTTGAAAGGGCCCCGGATCACGGTGAAGCGGCGCACCCGGGTGGGCAGGGGAACGGGGCCTGAGACCTGGGCCCCGGAACGCCGAACGGCCTCCACGATCTTCTGGGCCGAGGCGTCCAGGGTCTTGTGGTCAAAGCCCCGAAGCTTGATGCGGATCTTGGGCATGCTTCACCTCACTCCAGGATCTTGGTGACCACGCCGGCGCCCACGGTCCGCCCACCCTCCCGGATGGCAAACCGCAAA
>NZ_JANSHF010000007.1:0-118546 GCF_047461475.1 Synechococcus sp. WC10meta | reverse complement strand
CGTGGAAGCAGGAAGAAAGCGTCAACTTGGAGCAAAAGTCCGCTTTTGTCCAGCGTTGTATAAGTCTTTCAGAGCGGTTCAAGAGGTTTCCGTCATCGAAGCCAGAGCAGCCTGCACATCGGCTAGCTCAACTTGATCGGTCAGCTCCGCTTGGCCAATCCGGCGCGGCAAGACAAAGCGGATCCGTCCTTGTTTAACTTTTTTGTCGGCCTGCATGACCTGCAAGACAGCCTCCCAAGGGATCCCGGCAGGCCAGTGGCTGGGCAGCCCTGCCCTCTCGATCAGGTGCCGCTGCCGTTCGGCTTCGGTGGCACTCCACCAGCCTAAGCGACGGGCAATCTCCCCGGCAGCTACCATGCCGATGGCGACAGCCTCCCCGTGTAGGTAGCGGCGGTAGCCGGTAACGGTTTCTAGGGCATGGCCAAGGGTGTGGCCGTAGTTGAGAATGGCCCGCAAGCCCCCTTCGCGTTCGTCCTGCTGCACCACCCAGGCTTTGCACTCGGCACAGCGGCGCAGCAGGTAGTGCAAGTCTGAGGGGGCAAAATCGGTGTAGCGGCCTAGCCTGGGCTGCTCTTCCAAAAACTCAAACAGGTCAGCGGCCTGGATGACACCGTACTTGATCACTTCGGCCAGGGCAGAGGTAAACTCCCGCCGGGGCAGGGTCTGCAACACCGTTGGATCCATCCACACCAGGCGCGGCTGGTAGAAGGCCCCAATGAGATTTTTCCCACCAGGATGGTTGACGCCGGTCTTGCCGCCAATGGCCGCATCCACCATGGCCAAAAGCGAAGTGGGCACCTGCACCCAAGGGATCCCGCGCAGCCAAGTGGCGGCGGCAAACCCAACCATATCCCCGATGACCCCGCCTCCCAGGGCAATGAGAGTGGAAGAGCGCTCCAGGCCAAAGCTCAAGGCGGCGTCGTAGATCCTGGCCACCGAGCGCAGGGTTTTGTAGCGCTCGCCAGCAGGCAAAAGAAAAAGATGGGCAGCAAATCCTGCTTGTTGCAGGCCCTGCATCAACTTTTCGGCAAAGTGCTTGGCAATGCCCGGATGGCTCACCACCAGCGCCTTGCCGGCAAGTCCTCTGGCTCGCATCTGCGATCCCAAGTGGATGAGGTTGTGGCCCCTAGGGCCTTCTGGAGATTGGATGACGATGTCGTAGGAGCCGTGGGGAAGCTTGACAGGAATCAGACAGGGATCCATGGGCGGGGAATCCAGGGTGGCACGCTCTGTTACTTCACCTTCTCCCACCTGCAGGTTAGGACGGGATCCGGCTTTAACTTGTAGTTGTGCCTCGAAGTCCTTATGATTGAGGTATAGCCTCAAAAAGTTCAAAAAGCGCTTTTGCCCCTACCGCAGGGAGGAGTTTCATGGCTGGCAACACCGGAGAACGACCTTTTGTTGACATTATTACCAGTGTCCGCTACTGGGTCATTCACGCCCTGACCATTCCCGCCTTGTTTTTGGCAGGCTGGCTTTTTGTGAGCACGGGCCTAGCCTATGATATTTTTGGCACGCCGCGCCCCAATGAGTATTTCACTGCAGAGCGTCAGGAGTTGCCCATTGTAAGCGACCGCTTCAACGCTCTTGAGCAGCTGGAGAGGTTGACGCGCTAGAACGGGGTGAGGGCAGCAACTTCGCAACTGTTACAGTTTGTAAAAGAGGCAAGGTCTGAGCGATGGCAACTAAACCAGTTACTCAACCCAATGCTGACGAGCCTGTTTTTTACCCTGTTTTTACTGTCCGCTGGCTGGCAGTGCATACTTTGGCCATCCCAACTGTTTTCTTTCTGGGAGCCATTGCGGCAATGCAGTTTATTCAACGGTGAACCCCTATGGCTGATCAACCTGAAAAGAACCCTAATACCCAGCCGGTAGAGCTAAACCGCACCTCCCTATACCTGGGCTTGTTGTTGGTGTTTGTGCTTGGCCTGTTGTTTTCTAGCTACTTTCTCAACTGAAGCGAGGGTCATCCCTACTTCTAACAGTTGAGGAAGGACTGCAGGGATCAGTGCAAACCCGTTTTTGCTGGAAGCTAGGAGTGTAATCTCCTTTCGGTTCTTTTGGAGGCCAGTTGCTATGACCAGTCAAGCAAGGATCCCCCTGTGGATAGTGGCTGTGGTTGTTGGGCTGGGGGTGATTACGGTGGTTGGACTCTTCTTCTACGGCTCCTATACCGGTCTTGGATCGTCGGTGTAGTTTAGATTAGAGAAATAGGGAAGGGCGAGGAGCAGTAAGCCTCGCTCTGTCTCCTTCTACCTCGCGTGAAGGGGAAGAGTGGCCGTGCGGCGCAGCTCGCCGTCCTGTCTTATCCAGTGGGGTGGCACGGCGTCGTTAGACCAGAGCGCAAAGGTCAACCTTTGCGTACCTTTATTTTGGAGTGCCCCTTGGCTTGATTTATGGAGGGGAGGATCTCGCGGTAGGAGCCGTATTCTTTTGACCTAGCTGCACTTCAGCTAGGTTTTTTTACAGGATCCTAGAAACACCTGGGCAGCAGTGGTGCTGGGAAAAGCTATTTGCCTAGGAAAAAGTCAAGGACTGGGGAGGCGCAGGCAAAAACGGATCCCTTGATGAGGGTCTATATCTCTGTTAAGCGAGCATGAACTTTTTTAACGATCCGGACGGCGGCTGCTAGGAGGAGAGCTGAGGCCCCGTAGAATGAATCCCAAAATTCCAGGCAGGATCTTCGGACATGGATTACGTTCGCACCTTCAATGACGATCCCTGCGAGGGGCATCTTTCAACGCCCATTAGCGATTCTCCTGTCACCCGTCTGTTTATCAACAATCTTGCCATTAACCGCCGCGGCCTCTCTCCTCTGCTGCGGGGGCTGGAGATTGGCTTGGCCCACGGCTACTTCCTGGTGGGGCCGGAGATTCTTCTAGGCCCGCTTCGCGATTATCCTGGGGCAGCCAATTTGGGCGGACTGGTTACGGCAATGGCCATTGTGCTGTTGGGAACCGCCTGTATGTCGGCCTATGGCAGCGTTACCTTTGGAAACAAGCCAGAAACGCCAGGAGCTAATCCTTTGTCCACAGCCCGCGGCTGGGGGGATCTAACAGCGGGGTTCTTCCTGGGAGGTATGGGTGGTGCCTTTGCTGCCTACTTCCTTTTGGAGAACTTTGCCGGGATCGATGCCATCTTCCGAGGACTGGTGAATTAGTTGTCAAGCTTGTCAAGGCACTGGAGGGGAGCAAGACTATGACCGGTTCTTACGCTGCCGCTTACCTTCCTTGGATTTTCATCCCCATTGTTGGTTGGCTGCTGCCGGCAGTAGCCATGGCTGTGCTCTTTTTGTACGTTGAGCGCGACTAACTCTAGTCTCGGTGGGTCTTGGAAGAGGGATCCCTAGCTAGGGATCCCTCCCTTTTTGGCAGGAGGGTGGACTTTGGCAAAACGGCTGTTTCACCATGGAAAAGTTGCTGCTGGTAGAAGGCCAAAAGCTAAAACTGGGTTCTCAACACCATCGTCCTAACCAAGCCAAAAAGCAAGGTTACAATACCCGTTTTCTGGGCGGCCTTGGCGGCGCTGGCGTTCCCACCGCTGGCTCACCAGGAAACCCAGGCAAGTCCGGGCCGGGTAGAATTCTCTAACTCAAGGTGGCTACGGGCTGAGCTTCTACCAAAAGCTGCTGAGTCTGCAAGTCGATAATGGTGGCTAGCAGGCGTCGCGAGGCGTCGATGGCAAATTCTACCCGCAGGCGGTCTTCCCCGACTCGCCCAGGGGGCTGCAGGCGGGCCAGGCAAGCTGGCTCAGTACCAAGGGTCAGGGATCGGAAATCGGTTTGCCGGGTAAGTTGGCGGCTGCTCATGCGCCCCAGCTCGTCGTAAACCACCTCGGCTTGGGCCACTTGGGCCACTTCCCCCACATCGAGGCGAATTTCGGTCTGGCCGTCGTTGGCCACCTGCAAGATCAAGGGCTCGGAGCGCCGGCAGGGGTAGGGGCTGCCCCGCTCGAACAAAGGGTAGTAGATATAGCTTTTTTGCAAGGGATCCCAGAGACGGATGGCGTAGCTGTGGTGGAGGCGATCCTCCAGCTTCACCTGGCAGCCCACCTGCAGGGCGCCCAGGGCCACGGCATCGAAGGGGCGTTCGCAGCGGACTTTCTTTTTGCCGAAGTAGGAGCGGAGCAGCTCTTGGACTGCCGGCAGTTGGGAGCTCCCTCCCACCAGAAGCACTTGCTCAATTTGGCTTTTGGCCAACCCCCTTGCCTGGGCGGTGAGGAGGACATCGTCTAGGGACTGGCGGATTTGATCCAAGAGCTGGTGGGCTTCTAAAATCTCCTCCAGCGCCTGCCGATCCAAGCGCAGCTCATAGGCGGTCAGGGCCTCGTCGTCAAACCAACTGCTCACGGCCTCGGGCTGAGTGGAAAGGGCAATCTTGAGCTGCTCTGCCTGCTCCAAAAGCGTAATCCAGCTCAGGGCCCCAAGCTGCTGTCGGCTCAACCCCAGTTGCCCCAGCAGGTATTCGGCAATCCAGATGTCGATGTCCACCCCGCCTACGTAGGCATCGGCTTTGGCAATCACCTCCGCCTTGAGAACGGAGTTACCTGCCTGGGGGGCCAGGGTGCGCACTAGGCTGAGATCCAAGGTGCCGCCGCCGAAATCCACCACTAGCACCACGGATCCCGGCTGGCCGACCGCATAGCCCAGGGCAGCGGCAGTGGCCTCGTCCACGATTTGAATGGGATCCCAGCCACAGGCGCCGGCCACCCTCCGCAGCCAGTTCAAGTAGCGCTCAAAGGAGCCAACAGGGGCTGTAAACACCACCTGTTGCGGCTGCAGGCCCTCCTTCTGGACAGCTTCCATCACCGCCTGCAAAAAAGCCTGGGCTACCCTCTCAGCGTCGTAGCGCTCCCCATCCAGAACTCGCGGCGGAGGCACAAACTCTGCCACCAACTCCCGCTTGAAGCCCTGAAACAGCCGCTGCGGATCCACCGCTCCCCAACGACCGGCGCGCACAGTTTCCCCTACGAGGAGCTGGTTTTTGCCCTTCACATAGACCAAGCTGGGAATGGCCGAGTGGGCTTGCTCCTGCCGGGAAAGACCGGGAAAGCTGAGCAGGCGGGGCGCTGCTTGGACGGGATCCCAAACTGCCACCACCGTATTGCTGGTCCCAAAGTCAATGGCTAGCGTCGCTTTGGAGACAGGTGCCATCAGCTCAATCCTCCGGGCAGAGAGCGGCTGACTTTGGCAGGGCAGAGGATATAGTCTCCCCGGCGATAGCCAACAAAGCGGATGTAGACGGGATCCCCTGGCCGAATATCCGGCTGATCTGGCTGGTGCAGTTGCGGGTCGAAGGGGACAGATTCAAGAGGGCTGCCGATGGGCTCATACCCCCAGTGCTGCAGCAGGGCATCCAAGGAGCGAAAGAGAGCCGTTACGTTTTGGGCCGGCCAATCGGGCTTGCGGCGGGCGATTTCGCGAACGGTGGGGTAGCTAGTAAGCAGCGGCTGCAGCAGGGAGAAGAGGACTTCTGGGGAATCGGTAGATCCCATTTTGTCATTTTCGCTGAGGCGCAGCAGGGATCCCAAATCCCACTGCAGGGCGGCAGCCAGCTTTTGTAGTTGCTCCAGACGCAGGGATCCCCACTTCCCCTGGCGCACTTGATCGAGGGCACGGCGGCTGATCCCTGCCCGTGCTTGCAAGGCCCGCCATGAGAAGAGGCCAACGGCCCGCATGCGTTCCTGCAGCCAATTGTCCAGCGGTCTCTCGGCCATTGAATTTTGCCAGGGATCCCTACGATCATGCCGCAACTTGGGTTTGGGCTCAGGGATCCACAAGGCTCGGGGAACGGCTTATAGCTTCCACATCCCGGTCGTAGCGCTCGCGCCGGTTGGCCGGGTACACGAATTCAAAGCCGGCTTGCAGGGAAGGTCGGACAAGCTTTTTGAGGTAAAAAATCCGCTGACCGTCTGGTTCGTAGCCAGAGATCACAAAGAAATCCCGACCGGCAACTTGGTAGGTAACCTGGCGTCGGATGATCGGCTGCGGCGCAGCTCTTCTTGCAAGGCGCTGGCAGGCGTTGCTTGAAAGACGTTGTAGCCGCCCCAAGCGCGCAGCTCAGCTCCCGATTCCCGATAAATACCTGGCCGTCGCTGTTGTCAGCTTCCCCTTGGGGGATAAAGTCTGCCGGGTAGTCGATGCGGTAGCCAAAGCGGGCATTGATGTAGGGTTGAAAACCTAACTGGGCTGAGATTCCCTCACCAAGCTGAGCCCGGCAAGCAGACAGGCTAGGCACGCGGCAGATCTTCTTAACAAGGACTCCGTCCCGCTAACGCGATCGGTAGCCCTCTCCATACCCCTAAGTGTAGGCTGCTCTTGGAGAAGGCTGCGCCCAAAACCAAAATCCGAGGACTCCGGAAATCTTTTCCCTACAAAGAGGTCGGCCCATCTCCTTCCTGAGAGTTCTGTAGAATTGGGGAAGTTTATCTCCTATTGCCGGCTGCCAAACTCCTGCTAACCCTCTGCCATGACCCCGACTTCCCCAGCTACTGCTGCCCATCCTGCTGCTTTGGATCCCCTTGACCCGAGGGTGCGTCCGGATCCGCAGGGCCGGTTTGGGCCGTTTGGGGGCCGGTTTGTGCCGGAAACCCTGATGAGTGCCCTCACAGAGCTGGAGGAAGCCTTTGAGCGGCATTGGCGGGATCCCGACTTTCGCGCCGAGTTTCACAGCCTACTGCGGGACTTTGTCGGGCGGCCCAGTCCCCTTTACTTTGCCCAGCGGCTTACCGAGCACTACGGCGGCCCCCAGATCTACCTGAAGCGGGAGGATCTCAACCACACCGGCGCCCACAAGATCAACAACGCCCTTGGCCAAGTGCTGCTGGCGGTGCGCATGGGCAAGCGAAGGATCATTGCCGAGACTGGCGCTGGCCAGCATGGGGTGGCCACGGCAACGGTGTGTGCTCGTTTTGGGTTGGAATGCGTCATCTACATGGGGGCAGTGGACATGGAGCGGCAGGCCCCCAATGTGCAGCGGATGCGCCTGCTGGGCGCTGAGGTAAGGGGGGTCGAATCAGGCACAGCCACCCTCAAAGACGCCCTCTCCGAGGCCATCCGCGACTGGGTAACCAACGTGGAGACCACCCACTACGTCATCGGCACGGTGGCCGGACCCCACCCCTACCCGAAGCTGGTGCGGACCTTTCACGATGTCATCGGCCAGGAGACGCGACAGCAGTGTCAAGAGAAATGGGGAGGCCTGCCGGACGTGCTGCTGGCCTGTGTAGGCGGCGGCTCCAACGCCCTGGGGTTGTTCAACGAGTTTGTTCAGGATCCCCAGGTGCGGCTTATCGGCATCGAGGCTGCCGGGGAGGGCTTGCACACCTCCCGCCATGCCGCGACCCTCAGCCGCGGTCGCATTGGGGTCTTGCACGGGGCCATGAGCTACCTGCTGCAAGATGAAGAGGGCCAGGTGCAGGAGGCCCATTCCATCAGCGCTGGCTTGGATTACCCCGGTGTGGGGCCGGAGCACAGCTACTTAAAGGAGATTGGGCGGGCTGAGTACTACGCAGTTACCGACGACGAGGCGGTGGAGGCGCTGCTATTGCTGTCGCGCCTGGAGGGAATCATCCCCGCCTTAGAGACGGCCCACGCCCTGGCCTACCTGAAGACCCTAGCCCCTCAACTTGGCCCCCAGCAGCGGGTAGTGGTCAATTGCTCTGGGCGGGGCGACAAAGATTTGAACACCGTTTTCAAGTACTTGCAGCAGCGGGGGCGCAGCCTAGCCTAGGGTCTCGCCTAGAGGGACTCAAGGCGCCTACCGAAAATGGCAGCTTGCCGGGCAAATGGAAGCAGAGCCGTTGCATGAGTTCTAAGGCCCAAGCAGACTTGTGGCTAGCCGCCGTGCTGGGCAACACCCATGTGCGCTGGGGCTGGTTTGCCGGAGAGAACCTAATCAAGGTAGAGCAGTTTCCCACCCACCAGCCCTTGGCCTGGCCAGAAGAGACGGAGCTGTGGCTAGCTGCTGTCGGCTCTGCCCCTTTGCCGCCGAGATCTCCCTGGGTGCATTGCCTGGAGTTGTCGCAGGTGCCGCTGCGGGATCCCTACCCAAGCCTGGGGCTGGATCGGGCACTAGCTCTGTGGGCCGCTGGGATCCGCTACGGCTGGCCCTGTTTGGTCATCGACGCCGGCACTGCTTTAACCCTGACGGGAGCTGACCCTGAGGGATCCCTGGTGGGAGGGGCAATCCTGCCTGGCCTAGGGCTGCAGGCGCAAGCCCTAGCCGACCACACCGCCCGACTGCCCAAAGTGCAGTGGGATCCGGCAGATCCCTTGCCCCCCCGCTGGGCCAGGGACACCGTGGCCGCCATCCACAGCGGCATCCTTCATACGCTGCTAGCGGGATTGCGGGAGTTCCTTGCCGACTGGCGCCGCCGCTTTCCCCAAGGCCCGCTGCTGCTAACTGGCGGCGATGGCAAGCTGCTCTATCCCCACCTGCGCCCCCTCGACCCAGAGCTGCGCTGGGATCCTCACCTGGTGTTGTGGGGAATTGCCAGCTGCCGTCAGTTGCACCGCGCCGCCCAGCAGTTGCCTAGGGCAGAATAAAGCTATCAGCACAGGGGGATTTTCAACGGGATCCCATGGCCAACGGCAACACCTTCGGCGTCCTGTTTTCTGTCACCACCTACGGGGAGTCCCACGGTGGGGCGGTGGGGGTGGTGGTGGACGGCTGCCCACCGCGGCTGCCCCTGAGCGAGGCCGACATTCAGGCAGAGCTGGATCGGCGCCGTCCCGGCCAGAGCCACATCACAACTCCCCGCCAGGAAGCCGATCGCTGCGAGATCCTCTCTGGCGTTTTTCAGGGCTTTACCCTGGGCACGCCCATCCACATCCTGGTGCGCAACCAGGACGCCCGCCCCCAGGACTACAGCGAAATGGCCACCACCTTTCGCCCTTCCCATGCCGATGCCACCTACCAGGCCAAGTACGGCATCCGCAACTGGCAGGGGGGAGGACGGGCCTCAGCGCGGGAGACCATTGGCCGGGTGGCTGCCGGAGCCATTGCCAAGAAGATCCTGCGCCTGGCGGCAGGGGTGGAGATCCTGGCCTACGTGCAACGGGTCAAAGACGTGGAGGCCCAGGTGGATCCCAGCTCAGTAACAGCCGAGCAGGTGGAAGCCAACATTGTCCGCTGCCCCGACCCAGAAGCAGCGGCGGCCATGATCCAGAAAATTGAAGCAGCAGCACGGGAAGGGGATTCCCTGGGGGGAGTGGTGGAGTGCGTGGCCCGCCATGTGCCCCGCGGCCTGGGCTGCCCGGTGTTTGACAAATTGGAAGCCGACCTGGCCAAGGCGGTGATGTCCCTGCCCGCCAGCAAGGGGTTTGAGATTGGGTCGGGATTTGCCGGCACCTACCTGACCGGCAAGCAGCACAACGACGAGTTTTACATGACTCCCAGCGGCTGGCGCACCCGCAGCAACCGCTCCGGCGGCATCCAAGGGGGCATCAGCAATGGCGAAGACATCGTCCTGCGGGTGGCCTTCAAGCCCACTGCCACCATTCGCCAGCCCCAAAACACCGTTACCCTCGACGGCCGGGAGACTGTCTTGGCGGCGCGGGGACGCCACGATCCCTGTGTCTTGCCGCGGGCAGTGCCGATGGTGGAGGCGATGGTAGCCATAGTTCTCTGCGACCATCTGCTGCGCCACCACGCCCAGTGTGGATCCCTGGTCTTGCCGGAGGTGCCCCTTCCTGTCACCGCCGCTTCCCAAGGCTAGGAGTTGCCAGCCATGGCCAAGACCAAAACCGTCTGGGAGTGCAGCCAGTGCGGCGAGCGCTATCCTAGGTTTTTTGGCCGCTGCGACAACTGTGGCGCCTGGAACACGCTGACGGAGGTAGTCGTCACCCCCTCCCCCAAGTCTAGGCCCCTGCAGCGTCTTGTTCCCCCGCCTAGCCGCACCAACGGGATCCCCCAGTTAGCTCTCCCCATCACCCAGGTGTGCTCGGATCGCCACCCTCGCCTTTCCTCCGGCTTTGGCGAATTTGATCGGGTGCTGGGGGGCGGCATTGTGCCGGGATCCCTGGTGCTCATCGGCGGGGAGCCAGGCATTGGCAAGAGCACCCTCCTGCTGCAGACTGCCGCGCATCTAGCCAAGCACAAGCCCACCCTGTATGTGTCGGGGGAGGAGTCAGCCCAGCAGATTAAGCTGCGCGCCGAGCGGCTGGGGGTAGAAAGCGAGCAGCTCTACCTCTTGGCCGAGACCGAGCTGGAGGCCATTGTGGCCGAGATCCAGGCCCTACAGCCGCAGGTGGCGATCATCGACAGCATTCAGGCCATCTTCTGGGGGCAGCTCAGCTCAGCACCGGGATCCGTTTCCCAGGTGCGGGAATGCGCCGGCCTGTTGATGCGAGTGGCCAAGAAGCTGGGGGTGGCCCTGCTCATCGTTGGCCATGTAACCAAGGATGGATCCCTGGCCGGGCCCAAGGTGTTGGAGCACCTGGTGGATACAGTTTTGTACTTTGAGGGGGATCGCTTCCAGAGCCACCGCCTGTTGCGCGCCGTCAAAAATCGCTTTGGGGCAGCCCAGGAAATTGGCGTTTTCGAGATGACTGCCTCTGGCTTGGTGGAGGTGGACAATCCCTCGCAGCTTTTTTTAAGCAGTCGGGATCAGGTTACGCCGGGAACAGCTACTATCGTCGCCTGGGAGGGCACTCGCCCCTTGGTGGTAGAGGTGCAAGCCCTAGTCAGCCCCACCAGCTACAGCTCCCCCCGCCGCACTGCTACGGGCATCGAGCTCAACCGCTTCCTACAGATCTTGGCAGTGCTAGAAAAACGGGTAGGGATCCCGCTTTCCAAGTACGATGCCTACGTCGCCTCCGCCGGGGGCATCCAGGTGGCCGAGCCCGCTGCCGACTTGGGGGTGGCCGTGGCGGTGGCCGCTAGCTTCCGGGATCGCCAGGTGGATCCCTTCACCGTCGTGATTGGCGAAGTGGGCCTGGGAGGACAGGTGCGCCCGGTGGCCCAGGTGGAGCAGCGCCTCAAGGAAGCGAGCAAGCTGGGCTTCCGCCACGCCATCATCCCCAACAGCCCCGTCTTGGCCGATGCGGGCCTGCGCCTGAGCCGAGTGCAGCGGCTGCTGGAGGCTCTGCTGGTGGCTCTGCCTAGCTCCGAGTCCGAAGCCCCACCTTGCCTTGTTGCTGAAGCCAGCTATGGGAGAACGTCCTAGAATGGAGGTTTACGAACGGCAACCAGATCCCTGGGCAGGTGGGCACACGATTAGCGTTGGCGAGGGATCGAGCTATAGCGCTGGTAGCCCTGTTTCTCTTCGTGGTGTACCTCATCGTCTCCAGCGTGAACGCCTAGGCAGAGCGATAGCTGCTCTTCCTAGGAAATCTGACCAAGAGGCTCCGAGTTAGCAGCCTGTAGGTGACTGCCCTATCGCTGTAGGGGGCAAAGCCGCCCTGGGGCAGGTGGCCAGGGGGCAGGGCTTTGGATCCAGTTTTTTGGTAGAATTCGGTAGCCCCTTGCGGCTGACGGGATCTAGAGAGCGGCGATCCGCAAGGTCGGCTGACTAAAAGGGTTGCAGGGTGAGGTCAACTCGTGCGAATTGCGGTTGATGCCATGGGGGGCGACTACGCTCCCGCGGAGATTGTCAAGGGCGCCCTACTGGCCCAACAGCAGCTGCAAGTGGAGATTGCACTGGTAGGTCGGCTAGAGGCCCTCGAGCCTTTTTTACCCCGGCCCCTGCCGCCTAAAGTTGCCCTCGTGCCTGCTGAGGAAGAGGTGGGCATGGCCGAAGAGCCTCTGGCGGTGCGCAGAAAGCCGAAAGCCTCCATCAACATTTGCATGCAGCAGGTGCGCGCTGGGCAGGCGGATGCAGTGGTGGCTGCCGGCAACACGGGTGCGGCAATGGCGGCCGCTTATCTCCACTTGGGTCGCTTGGCAGGGATTGACCGCCCAGCCATCGCCGCCCTTTTGCCTACCCTCAAGGGAAAGCCGGTGCTGTTGCTGGATGTGGGTGCCAACGTGGATTGCCGGCCACGCTTTTTGGAACAGTTTGCCCGCATGGGATCCCTCTACTGCCAGTGCGTCCTGGGGATTGAGAAGCCGCGGGTCGGCCTGCTCAACATCGGCGAGGAACCCAACAAGGGCAACGATCTAGCCCTAGCCACCCACCAGCGCCTGGCCCAGTTGCCAGGGATCCACTTTGCCGGCAATGCGGAGGGGCGAGACGTGTTGACCGGGGACTTTGACGTGGTGGTCTGCGACGGCTTTGTCGGCAACGCCCTGCTCAAGTTTGCTGAAAGCGTCGGCCAGGTGATCACTCAGGTGCTGCGGGAAGAGCTGCCCCGGGGCTGGCGCGGCAAGCTGGGTTGCTGGCTGCTCCAGCCTAACCTCCAGCAGGTAAAGCGGCGCATGGACTACGTGGAGTATGGGGGCGCCTTGCTCCTGGGGGTTAACGGCATCTGCGTCATTACCCACGGCAGCTCCAAGGCGCCAATGGTGTACCACGCCATTCGTCTAGCCAAAGAGGCGGCAGAGCAGAAAGTCTTGCAGCGACTGCAGGCGGAAATGGTTGACCCTCGCGAACCTGAAGCCAGCACCGAGCAGCGCCCTGGGAACACCTCCGGTCCCTTGCCGTTGGGATCCCTAGAGCGAGGGGAAGGGTAGTGCCCATGCCCAACAACCGCCTCCCCAGCGTACGCCTAGTGGGGGTAGGGGCTGCTCTTCCGGATCCCTGCCTGAGCAACGATGACCTGAGCCAGATTGTTGCCACTTCTGATGAGTGGATTTGGCCTCGCACCGGCATTCGCCAGCGGCGCATTCTGCCCCCGGAGCTGAGTGTAGTGGATCTGGCGGCCCAGGCGGCAAGAGCTGCTCTGGATCAAGCTGGGATCCTGCCGCAGGAGCTCGACTTACTTCTGCTAGCCACTTCCACCGCTGTCGATCGCTTTGGCTCGGCCCCGCGGGTGCAGGCAGCCCTGGGGGCAAGTCGGGCAGTGGCCTTTGACCTAACGGCAGCTTGTACGGGGTTTGTGTTTGCGGTGGCCACGGCGGCCCAGTTTCTGCAAACTGGGCTGTACCGGCGGGCGCTGGTGGTGGCAGCCGATGTGCTCTCTCGCGCCGTCGACTGGACAGACCGCGCCACCTGCGTTTTGTTTGGGGATGGAGCAGGGGCAGTGGTGCTGGAAGCGGGAGAGGTGGGAGCCGATGGGATCCTCAGCATTGAGCTGCGCAGCGATGGCAAGGGCAGCGAGCTACTTAGCTTGGCCATGGCCACTGAAGCTAAGCCCCTGGTGGGATCCCTGCGGGTGGGGCAGTACCGCTGTTGCCCCATCGTCATGAACGGCCGCGAGGTCTATAAGTTTGCCGTCCAGGCGGTGCCGGAGATTATCGAGAAAGCCCTCCTTCAGGCTGGGATTCCAGCCGAGGCAGTCCAGGGCTACTTCATCCACCAGGCCAACCAGCGCATCCTCGATGCCGTGGCCAAGCGCTTGCAGCTGCAGACCCAGCAGGTGGCCAGCGTCCTGGAGCGCTACGGCAACACCTCAGGCGCCTCGATCCCCATTGCTCTAGCCGAATGGATTGGTCAAGGGCGGTTTGGCCATGGAGATCTGGGGGTGATGGCGGGCTTTGGCGCCGGCCTCACCTGGGGAGCCATTGTCTTTCGCTGGGGCCGATGAGCTCGGGAGGGGTGGTGATGACCATTGCCTGGATCTATCCTGGTCAGGGATCCCAAGTGGTGGGCATGGGAAGGGATCTCCAAGACTGGCCAGGAGCTGCCCAGAAGTTGGCTTTGGCGCGGGAGGTGCTGGGGTGGGATCCCTTGGCCCTTTCCGAAGAGCAGATCCACCAGACCCGCTATACGCAGCCGGCCTTGTTTACCGTGTCGGCCCTCTTGAGTGACTACCTCTATGCCCAGGGCCAGACGCCTGGCTGCACTGCTGGCCACAGCCTGGGGGAGTACAGTGCCCTCTATGCCGCTGGAGTGTTTGATTTTGAAACCGGCCTGCGGCTGGTGAGCCTACGAGGCCAACTGATGGAGCGGGCAGGGGATCCCCCTGGCAGCATGGCAGCGGTGATTGGGTTTGATCGCACCAAGCTGGAGCACCTCTGCCAGATGACCCCCAACGTTACCATTGCCAACGACAACAGCCCAGAGCAGGTGGTAATCAGCGGCTCGGTGGAGGGGGTGCAGGCTGTCTGTGAGCAGTTGCAGGCCAAGCGCACCGTTCCCCTCAAAGTCAGCGGCGCCTTCCACTCCCCTTTTATGCAGGCAGCAGCAGAAGAGTTTGCCCACCGGTTGCGGGAAGTTGAGTTTCAGACACCCCGGGTGCCGGTCTATAGCAATTGCACCGCCACGGCCAGCCGCGATCCCCAAGCCCTCAAACAGGCGCTGCTGGCCCAGATGACAGCCCCTGTGCGGTGGCGAGAAACGGTGCTGCAGATGGCTGCCGACGGCGTTCAAGAGGTGTGGGAAATTGGCCCTGGCAACGTGCTGACGGGCTTGGTGAGGCGGACAGCGCCCAGCTTGCGACGGCGCAACATCAGCAGCCTCAGCGACTACCCAGCGGGCAGCTAGAGCCCAAAGCGTTGGGATAGAGGCGGCTACTTCTGTGCTATGTGTAGTCGAGGGGGACGTTAGGGGCAACCATGGCAGGCAACTCCATTCGCTTTGGCACCGACGGCTGGCGAGCAGTCATTGCCGAGGGCTTTACGTTTCAGAACTTGGCCCTTGCCGCCCAAGCCAGCGCCCAGGTGTTGGCCCGCACCTATCCTGGGGAAGGGATCCTCATTGGCTACGACAACCGTTTTCTCTCTGAACGCTTTGCGGCCCACGCAGCTGAGGTGGTGGCTCGACTGGGGATCCCCGTCTACCTCTCCGCCTGTGCGGCCCCAACGCCGGCCTTTAGTTGGGGAGCCAAAGAGCAGGGCTGCCATGGCGCCCTGGTAATTACCGCCAGCCACAACCCGCCCCACTATTCCGGCCTTAAGGTCAAAGGTGGCTTTGGCGGCTCTGTGCCCCCGGAGGTCACCGCTGCCATTGAGCGGGAGCTGAGTAGCCTGCAGCCCCTGGGATCCACCCGCGCCCCTATTCACACCTGGGATCCCTGGCCCGGCTACCTGGCTCAGCTTAGTCGCTTTGTGGATCTAGAAAAGCTTAGAAGCTCCCCAGCCAAGATCTGGGTGGATGTCATGTTTGGTTCCGGCGCCGGTGGCCTCAAGCGGCTGTTGGGGGAGAAGGTGATTGAATTGCAGGCGCGGCGGGATCCCTTGTTTGGCGGAGTCTCACCGGAGCCGCTGCCGCAAAACCTGCAGGCTTCTGCCCAGCTCATTGCCGCCGATCCTGCCCCCTTGAAAATCGGCTTGGTCTTCGATGGCGACGCCGACCGCATTGCTGCCCTCGACGGACAAGGCCATTTTCTCAGCCCCCAGGTACTCATCCCCATCCTCATCGACCACTTGGCGGGGCGGCGCGGGCTGCGGGGGGAAGTCGTCAAAACCCTCAGTGGCTCGGAGCTGTTTGTCAAGGTGGCCGGGCGCTATGGCCTGCCGGTTACGGAAACACCCGTGGGCTTCAAGTACATTGCCGAGCGCATGCTGAGCACCCAGGTGTTGCTGGGGGGAGAGGAATCGGGTGGCATTGGCTACCTGGGCCACATCCCCGAGCGGGATGCCCTGCTTTCGGCGCTGTACTTGATCGAAGCCGTTACCGAAACCGGGCAAGACCTGAGCGCCCTCTACAGAGCTTTGCAGGAACGAGAGGGGTTTAGCTCGGTTTACCAGCGCCGCGACCTGCCCCTAGGGGATCAAAGTCAACAAACCCAGCTATTCCAACGGCTGCAGAGGGATCCCCCCTCTGAGATTTTGGGACAGAAGGTGATCAAGCATTTCGACAAAGACGGCCACAAGTTTACGCTTGTCGACGGCAGTTGGGTGATGATCCGCGGCAGCGGCACTGAGCCTCTGCTGCGGCTGTATGCGGAAGCCAGAACTGCAGAAGCAGTGAACCATCTTTTGGATTGGGCGGCTGGGCTGCTCAGCAAAAAGGTGGGAGAAAACTGAGGCCTCCCACCATCTCTACTTCTGCGCAATAGTGGCTCAGAGTTCGCGCCACTGTTTTAAGAATTTAAGAAGTTGCTTCTGTTGTCTTGGCTTTGGCTCGGTCAAAAGTGCCTGGCGGCTCGTAGACAAATTCAAACAGGTTGCCATCGGGATCCTTGCCATAGAAGGAGGCGGTGCCATCTCGGTGGGTGTGGATCTCGCCCACCGGGATCCCCTGGGATTGCAGGCGCCGATGGTGCTCCTCCAGCTCTTCCCTAGTGCTGAAGACAAAGCCAAAGTGGGGCCCTGCCGCCCGGTAGCCTGGACCCAACAGCGCCAGCCCGTCGTCCCCAGCTTTCATGTAGGCCCAGTCGGGATCCTTCCAGACATTGACCATCCCCAACTTTTCGTAGAACTCTACCGCTTTGGAGACGTCTCCGACACGGATGGCAACATGTCCCAGTTGCCTAAGTGCCATATCCTCCTCCCTGCTCAATCCCTATAGCCCAGCATAGCCTGCGCAGGGGATCCCCTTCTCCCCAGGAACGGGGAACTCTGTTTGATACAGAGCTAACCTTGCTCCTATGCAGATAACCGGCGCTTATCCCATTGGCTGCTTGGCCAAGAAGCGCTCTAGTTCGTCTAAGGCCTCTGCATCCATTTTGGTTTGCATGGGGCAGAACTTAGGCCCGCACATCGAGCAAAACTCTGCCGTTTTGTAGATATCTGCCGGCAAGGTCTCGTCGTGGTATTCGCGAGCTCGCTCTGGATCTAGGGACAACTCAAATTGTCGATTCCAATCAAAGTTATAGCGGGCTCTAGCCATCTCATCGTCGCGATCCCTGGCCCCAGGCCGATGGCGGGCAATATCCGCAGCGTGGGCGGCAATCTTGTAGGCAATGAGGCCATTGCGCACGTCCTCTGCATTGGGTAAACCCAAGTGTTCTTTGGGGGTGACGTAGCAAAGCATTGCCGCCCCATACCAACCGGCCAAGGCCGCCCCAATAGCAGAGCTGATGTGGTCGTAGCCGGCAGCAATATCAGTAACCAAAGGTCCCAAGACGTAGAAGGGAGCCTCGTCGCATTCCTCCATTTGCTTGCGCACGTTAAACTCAATTTGATCCATCGGCACGTGCCCTGGCCCTTCCACCATCACCTGCACATCGTGCTCCCAGGCCATGCGGGTCAACTGGCCCAGGGTTTTTAGCTCGGCCATCTGGGCCTCGTCAGAGGCATCGTGCAAGCATCCTGGTCGCAAGGCATCGCCCAGGCTAAAGGAAACGTCGTATTTCTTGAAGATCTCGATGATGTCGCGGAAGCGGGTATAAAGCGGATTTTGCTTGTGGTGGACCAACATCCAACGGGCTAGGATCCCGCCGCCGCGAGAAACAATGCCCGTTAGCCGGTTGCGCACCAGCGGCAAATGTTGAATGAGGATCCCAGCATGGATGGTCATGTAGTCCACCCCTTGCTGAGCCTGCTTTTCGATAATGTGCAAAATATCCTCTTCTGAAAGCTTTTCGACATTGCCATGGACGCTTTCTAGAGCTTGGTAGATGGGTACCGTGCCGACAGGAATCGGCGAGGCTTGGATAATGGCCGTGCGAATTTCATCCAAATTGCCGCCGCCGGTAGACAGATCCATAACCGTGTCGGCGCCGTATTTGATGGCCAACTTTAGCTTTTCCAGTTCCTCAGCCAAGCTGGAAGAGGTGGGGGAAGCGCCGATGTTGACGTTGACTTTGCAGCGGGAAGCAATCCCAATGCACATCGGCTCGAGGTTGGTGTGGTTGATGTTGGCGGGGATGATCATGCGACCCCGAGCTACTTCCGAGCGGATGAGTTCCGGGGGCAGCTGCTCCCGGCGAGCCACATACTCCATCTCTTCGGTAATGATGCCCTGGCGGGCATAGTGCATCTGAGTAACGTTTGCTTGCCCACGACGGCGGGCCACCCATTCGCTGCGCATGGCCTAACTCCGGTGCTTGCTTGCCTACGCTGGTACGAATCAGATCAGGTTCTGAGGAGGGGAGCCCCCAGATACCTCTAGCGTGCTGTGATCCTATCACCGAATTTTGGGACTTTCCGAAATCTAACAAGGGCTCAGAGGGAACGTTGAGGCCAACGGGCTATTGCGCAGAGGAACTCTCGCTTGGCTCCGGCAGGTAGAGTCGGTCTTCTGAGGCATCGTATTCAAAGAGCTCTGCATAGCGGCCCCAGTCAATGGCAGTGGCAAACTGCCGCTCGGCCTCCTCATGCGGGAAATGCTCGTCCCAGAGATCCAAGAAGAAGTCCGCCCGCATGGAGCGGCTGTTTTTTTCTTCCAGAGTCTGCAGGATGCTGCGGAACACGGGCACCCGTGCCAGTAGCTGTTGCCGGAAGAGATCCTTGCTGCGCAGGATGGTGGTGTTGGCAAAGTCTTGGCCAATCTCGGTGAGTTGGACCACCCTGCCGGTTACCTCGGCAAAGCCCAACAGCACTGCTGCATCCAGAATCGGCAGCAGGTCGTCTACTGCCAGTTGCAGCCGTTCAGCCAGCTCGGCAATTTCCACTCTTGCCTGCGGCCATTCCACAATGAGCTCCAGCAGACCGCTGATGCCGCCCACCCGCGCGTGGGGTAGAGGCAAGGCGTAGGGGGAGGGGGCCCTGGGGACAGCCACCTCACTGGTTACCGGGATCTCCGGATTGGTCATGATCTCGTAGATGTAGTCCACCAGGGACTTAAATCGGGGATCCGTACGTTCATGGGGTCGCGGCAGGTCGATTTTCACCTCTCCCCGGATCCGCCCTGGTTTGGAGCCCAGGATCACTACCCGATCCGCCAAAAACACCGCCTCTTCGATGTTGTGGGTCACGATGAGAATGCTCTGGGAAGGGAAGGCGTGGGTGTTCCACAGCTCGTCGATCTCCCCCCGCAGGTTCTCCGCTGTCAGCACGTCCAGGGCGCTGAAGGGCTCGTCCATGAAAAGCACCTTCGGCTCCAAGACAAAGGCGCGGGCAAAGCCCACTCGCTGCTTCATGCCCCCCGAGAGTTCCTTGGGGTAGGCATTCTCAAATCCATCCAGCCCCACCAGGTCGATGGCCTTGAGAGCCTTTTGCCGCCGGATCTCGCGTGGGATCCCTTGCGCTTTTAGCCCCAGCTCCACATTTTCTTGTACTGTCAGCCACGGCAGAAGGGCAAAGCTTTGAAACACCATGGCCACGTCGGGGTTGGGGCCGCGCAGGGGTCGGCCATTGCTCCACACCTGCCCTTGGCTAGGGGGGATCAAGCCTGCCATGATGCGCAGCAGGGTACTCTTGCCGCTGCCGCTGCGGCCCAGCAGAGCCAAGACTTCCCCTGCCCGCACCTCCAAATCAATCTGGCTTAAGACTGTAAACTCTCCCTTGCCCTCGGGCAAAGGAAAGCGCTTGTAGACGTTCTCAACCTTAATCAAAACAGGGGAAGTTGCCGAGCTCATAGATTGATAAAGAGATTGATAAAGACTAAAGGTGATATTTTTCCTCTGCCAATTGATACAACCGCCGCCAGAAGAGGCGATTGATGCCTACCACAAACAGACTCATCATGCCAATGCCCAAGGTAATGCGGGGCCAATCTCCCCCTGCGGTTGCTTCGGCAATGTAGGTGCCTAGGCCCGTAGCTTTTAGAGTTGTCGCTCCCCAGGTTACAATCTCGGAGACAATGCTGGCATTCCAAGCACCGCCGCTAGCTGTTATTCCTCCAGTGACCCAGGCGGAGAAGATCCCTGGGATGATCAGCTTTTGCCAGAGCTTCCATCCCTGCAGACCCAAATTCATAGCCATTTCTCGCAAATCGGTGGGGATGCTCTGGGCGCCGGCAATGGAGTTAAAGAGAATGTACCACTGCGCTCCCAGAGACATCAGCAAAATGCTGCCCCACTCAATGCTGATCTGGGCGCGGATGAAAAGCAATGTGACAAAGGGAAAAAGAAAATTGGCCGGAAAAGCTGCTAGAAACTGCACCACTGGCTGCAGCAGCTTCGCTAGGCGTGGATTAAAGCCAATGGCCACCCCAATTGGCGTCCAGACCACAGTGGCTAAAGCCAAGAGCACGCTAACCCGCAGCAGCGTGAGGATCCCCAGGCCAAAGACTAGCATCACCTCCCCAAAGCCGACGGTGGTGGATACGAAATAGACAATCCAAACCCCAAGGCCGCCAATAGCCAACCAGGAGAGCCGGGTCAATAGCCGCTCACGGCGCCGCTCAGCCTCGGGGCTGAGGGGATCTCCCCAGCGGGGGCGGGTCAGGTAGGCCAACAGCCGATCCACCCCCTCTGCCAAAGGGGAAAACCCCCTGCCAATTAGCCGCGGGATCCGGGCGGTGGTGAGCAGATCATACAGCCAGGACTCCGGCACAGCCGCCCCGGCGCTCTGTTCCAGGCGAAACTTGTCTGACCAAGCAACCAGAGGCCGCCAGAAGAGCTGATCCACCAGCAGGATCACCACTGCCATGGTTAGGATCGCCCACCCCAGCTTGGGCAAGTCCTCGGCTTGAATGGCGGCTTCCACGTAGGATCCCAGGCCCGGCAGCGTATACTCCTGGTTGAGCACGCTGATGGCCTCGCTGGCGGCCACAAAGAACCACCCCCCGCCAAAGCTCATCATGGCGTTCCAGATGAGACCGACCATTGCCGCCGGCAGCTCCAACTGGGTAAAGCGCTGCCAGCCTGAGAGGCGATACAGGGTAGCAGCTTCCACGAGCTCTTGCGGCAAAGTGCGCAGGGACTGGTAGAAGGAAAAGGTCATGTTCCAGACCTGGCTGGTGAAGATGGCAAAGATAGAAGCCGCCTCCAGTCCCAGCAAGCTGCCAGGAAAAAGGGCAATGAAGCCAGTGACAGTAATGGAGAGGAACCCCAACACCGGCACTGATTGCAGGATGTCTAGCAAGGGGATCAAAATTCGCTCTGCCCAGCGACTTTTCGCAGCTACGTACCCGTAGATCAGGGTGAAAAGAGTGGAGAAGGCGAGGGCAATGAACATGCGCAAGGTGGAGCGGGCGGCATAGTAGGGCAGCTTGCGCGGATCCAAGTCGATTCGGGGCACCACAGCTGGCGGCTGAAACTGCTCAAAAGCCCCTGCCCCCACCTGGGCCACTACCGCCAGGAGAACCAACGTGCCGAGAATGATGGCTCCATCGGCAGCCCCTGCTGGCAGCCGTCGAAGCACCTCCGGCGAAGGAAAAGTCCGCATCTCCCTCGAGGCAGCCTACGCCCGCACCCAGTGTACACCTTCCCGCCTAGCCAGAGCGGGAAGCTACCTGACTGGGAGTCTAGTGGCGAAGCTTGGGGCGGAAGAGGTGGGCGTGGTCAGGGCTGTAGAGCCGCGAGCGAGCCAAGCCACCTCCTGCCAGACCCCGCAGCACTGGGCTGATGAGATAGAGCACCGTGCGCTCTAGGCCAGCTTGCCGGCTAAGGGCAGCCATCTCCGCCAGGGATCCCAGCCAGATCTGCTCGTCCGGCCACCCCAAACGGTAGCAAATGGCAACGGGGGTATCGGCGGGATAGTGGGCTAGGAGATCCGCCTGGGCCTGTTCCACGTGGCGGGCGCTCAGGTACAGACACAAAGAGGCGCGGTGAGCCGCTAGACTGGCTAAAGCTTCTGCTTCCGGCACGCGCGTTCGACCGCTGGCACGGGTGAGGATGATGGTCTGCACCACTTCCGGCACCGTCAGCTCTACCCCTAAACGAGCCGCTGCTAGCTGAAAGGCGCTCACCCCCGGCACGATCTCAAAGGGGATCCCTGCCTCAGCCAACCGAACCAGCAGCTCGTGTAGAGCGCCGTAAAGACAGGGATCCCCATCCTGCAGCCGCACCACCCGCAGCCCTGCCTTGACCCGTTCCACAATTTGCGGCAGCAACGTCTCTAGGGTAAGGGAGCGCGTGTCGATGGCCTCAACCCCAGGGCGACAGTGGGCTAGCATTCCCTCTGGCACCAAAGATCCGGCGTAGAAGACTACATCCGCTTGCGAGAGGACTCTCTGGCCGCGCAGGGTTATGAGCTCTGGATCCCCGGGGCCAGCGCCAACAATGTAAACAGGCCAGTAGGGCGAAGGTGACTTGGGCATTGACTCTCTTTCTTTACTCTCGCAGCGTGCCTCCTAACAGTAGGAGCTAGGGGGCTGGGACGAGACGCTGCTGGAGGATTTGGGCTGCCAGCAGCATATCCAAGGGAGTGGTCAGCTTGAGATTGGACTCCTCCCCTTCCACGATGTAAACCGGCCAACCCAGCTTCTCGAATAGAGCCGCATCATCAGTTACCTGCCAACCTTGGGCCAGGGCCTCCCGATGGGCTTGCCACAGCAACGGCAGGCGAAAGCCCTGGGGCGTTTGCGCTGCCCACAGTCGGCTGCGCTCTGGCGTCGCTTGGATTTGGATCCCCTTGGGGCCGCTCTCGGTCACTTTAATCGTGTCTTTGACAGGGATCGCCGCAACCAAGCCATCCACCTGCTGTAGGGCAGCGCTGCAGCGATCAAAGAGCGCCGGCGTAGCCAGGCAGCGGGCTCCATCGTGGATCAGCAGCCGTTCTACCGTTCCCAGGCTATAGAGATACTCAACTCCCCTGTAAACCGACTCCTGCCGCGTGGCCCCTCCCACCAGAAGCTGTACTGGCTTGGCCGGAGCAACTGCCGCTACGATGGCCTCGATGGCTGGCCAGTCGTGGGGCTGGCAGAGAATGCCAATCCACTCAATGGAGCAGGCCCGAGCTGCAGCTTCCAGCGTCCAAGCCAAAATTGGCCGCCCCAAAAGCGGCAACAGCAGCTTGTTGACCGCCGCCCCCATCCGCTTGCCACTGCCGGCCGCCGGGATCAAGAGGTGCATGAAGTTGCAAGAACATCGAGCCGCCTTCCAGTTTAAAGCAAGGGGGGCCCGCTTGGCCCCCTTCAGGATTGCCGGCACAGCAACCCTCGGCCCCGCCTCAAGGCTGCTCCAAATTGGCTGCAGCGCTTACAAAATCCGGGTAGGCCACGTTACCGTGCTCGCCCACATCCAAGCCGGCCAGCTCCTCTTCGGCACTGGTGCGCAGGCCAACGGTTGCCTTGAGGATCAAAAACAGGATCAAGCAGGTGATAAAGGGCCAGAAGAAATAGGCTAGAGCCCCCACGACCTGCACCCCAAATTGCTCCCAGGTCACTCCTGACTCGGCATGGGCAAACCAAGGGATCCCTGCCGCCAACAGCCCCCAGAGGCCACAGGTAGCGTGTACTGAAATGGCGCCCACCGGGTCGTCAACTTTCAGCACCGTATCCAAGATCACCACCGAGATCACCACCAGAATCCCGGCAACCGACCCAATGATCAAAGCTCCCAGCGGGTGGACGGTGTTGCAAGGAGCGGTGATCCCTACCAAGCCAGCCAGCACGCCGTTAGCGGCAAAGGTCATGTCTGGCTTGCCAAAATGCACCCAGCAGGTGATCATCGCGCCAATGGCTCCTGCCGAAGCTGCCAGCAGCGTGTTCATAGCAATCCAGCCAACATCAGGGCTGGCAGCGGTGGTCGAGCCAGCGTTGAATCCAATCCAACCCAAGGTGAGGATGAACACCCCCAGCATCCCCAGGGGCAGGTTGTGCCCAGGAATTGCCCGCGGCTCCCCGTCAGGGCCATACTTGCCAATGCGAGGGCCAACCACCATTGCCCCGGCCAATGCGGCAGCGCCTCCCACCAGGTGCACCACCCCTGACCCGGCAAAGTCGATAAAGCCCAGGTTTTCCAACCAGCCCTTGGTGCCGCCGTTGTAGTCGCCGAACAGGCCATTCCAGGCCCAGCTCCCCGAGATGGGGTAGATCAGCCCAGAGATGACGACAGAGTAGATGAGGTAGGCCACGAACTTGGTGCGCTCCGCCATGGCCCCGGAAACGATGGTGGCAGAGGTGGCGGCAAAGACCATCTGAAAGACGAAGAACGTAAAAGGCCAGTCCCCTGCTTCGTGGGCTTGCTGCCAGCTAAAAGCAAACCAGCTCCTGCCGAAGAAGCCGCCACTCTGGCCAAACATCAGGCCAAACCCAATGAACCAGAAGGCGCAGCAGCCCATGCAGAAGTCCATTAGGTTTTTCATCATGATGTTGGCAGCATTTTTGGAGCGGGTAAAGCCCGTCTCCACCATGGCAAAGCCAGCTTGCATGAAGAACACTAAGGCTGCCCCCACCAGTGTCCAGATGGTGTTGGCGTTTTTCTGGACAGCTTCGGCATCCTGAGCGAAGGCGCTCTCCTGACCAAGTAGAAAAACCAGGGAAATCGTCAGCGCAGCAGCTAAGCCCCACTGGGCTGGTCGCCAGAGCCGCTGCACTACTTGGCCTTTGAGCCTTTGGATCATCATTGTAGACATGTTTTTCGACTCACCTAGCAAGACGGTACTTTTGGCAACGCCATTACAACAAAAAGATACGCCCTGCCACCTCCCAAGCCAAGATGAGGCTGAGGTGAGAGACTGCAAAAACAGCTCCTTCACAGGGCGTCTTGGTTCATTTCACCGGTGCGGATGCGGATGGTTTTCTCGACGGGGCTGATGAAAATCTTGCCGTCCCCAATTTCGCCCGTGCGAGCTGCTGCAATTAGCTTCTCCACCACCGTATCCACCAGGTCATCATCGACCACGATCTCCACCTTTAGCTTCTGCAGGAACTCGACGGTGTACTCGGATCCCCGATAGCGCTCAGTCTGTCCTTTCTGCCGACCAAACCCCCGCACCTCGGTTACGGTCATGCCGACAATTCCGGCATTAACCAGGGCTATCTTCACCTCATCAAGCTTGAAGGGCCGAATGATAGCTTCAATCTTCTTCATTTGCTTTCTCTGCCCCAGATAGCTCGGCTCACTTCTAGCATCGCTATCCCCCGCAAGTTGTAACTTCAGATACAGTCTTGGGACGGCGAGAGGAGCTTCCCTCTGGGACTATTAGACGAAGGCTGAGTCCTGGAGGCAGCCAGCTTGGCTGTAACGAGAGCCACCGCCAGCCACCACAGCATCTGCACCTGAGGGCGGTACCAGATGGTGTCCACCAGCCCGTGGGCCATCATGCCAGTGCAAGCCGCTAAGCCTGCGGCCACCCACAGGCCCTCGGGATCCCGGGAGCTAAGCAACCTGTTCCAGCATCTCCAGCCGTGATCCCAGAGCACCAGCAAAAACCAGGCAAAAGCCAGGGATCCAAGAAAGCCGGTCTCCACGGTAAGTTGCAGCGGCACGGAATAGGCCCCGAGGGCGCTGAAGTTGCCCCGCTGGTAAAGGGGATAGACGCGGCTAAAGGCAACATTGCCCGGGCCGATCCCCAAGATGGGAAAGTCGCGGATCATGTCCAACACTGCCGCCCAGACGTTGAGACGAAAATTGTTGCTGGTATCCAGCCTTCCCCAAAAGAGACTCCGAACCCTTAGCCGCAGGGGGCGTACCGTCAAGATCGCAAGCAGCAGCGCAGCTGCGCCCCCTCCCAACAAGGTCGGCACTGTCCATCGTCGCCAGCGGGCCGGCAGGCGGGGGGTGTGCCATTGCGCCAGCAGCACCGCCATCATTCCCAGCGCTGCTAGGCCGCCAATCCAGGCGCCGCGACTGTAGGTCAGGACCAAGCAGAGGAGGTTGACGGCTGTTGTAAAACCAACTAGGAGCTTTACTCCCCAGCCTGGCCAGAGGAAAACTGCGGCCAGACCTAGAGGAACAAGCGGAACCAGGTAGCCCCCATACAGATTGGGGTTGCGCAGATAGCTGTACACCCGCGTCAGGCCCGCCAAGCCTGACTCCGGATCTACCCAGGTGGCCAGTTCTGCTGCCCCGTAAAAGTACTGCCGCAGGCCATAGACCCCCATCGCCAAGCTGACCAAAAGCAGGGATCCGACAATCCAATCCCGGAACTGGGGCTTGCGCAGCAGACGATGCAACAACAAATAGCCGGCTAGGTAAAGTGTCAGTTTCAGCCAGCCCTTCAGTGCTGCGTAGGAAACCGGGGAGAGAATGGTTGCCAAGGTGGCAATTCCCCAGAAAAGGCCCAGGGGCAGGTGCAGCGGCAGACCCATCGGCATTTCCACCAAAGCGCCCAGGCCCACCAGAGCGGCCATGGCCAGCAAAATTAGCCCCAGGATGCCAGTGGAGCTCTGCGCAGAAAAGACCCAGTAGAGCAACACCAGCCCCAAGCCAAGCCAGTCGCCAGCTTGGACAAGTAAGCTACCTTGGCCCCAGTTTCTTAAGGATCCCAACAGGCCGCCCAGAAAGCTGCCCTGCCACCAGGACTCGATGGGAAAATCCCGCAGCAGCAGAGCTTGCCACAGTTGCCTTGCTTGTTCCACAGCGCCTCTCCTGCCCGCTAGGCACCTCCTCTTCTTTTCCAAAGTCTATATCCCCAACGGCCAGGGGCAGGAAACCAAAGGCCAAAGGCTAGCTTCTTGTGCTTGGTTGGGATCTCTCCACCTCTTCAGAGTTTAGGGGCGCCGCTCCCGACTGACCTGCGTTGAAGGCTTGGGAATTGCAGTAGTGAATTTGCACGCGGGTGGGCCGTCCTAAAGCCAGAGCGGATCCCAGGCAGCGGGCCAAAACTTGGACTTTGAACTCCAGTTCGCCCCTGCTGTCCATTGCTTGCAATCCTCCCTCGGATCCCATCTCTCAGGATTAATTTAGGAAAAGATTGATGACGGTTCTTCAGTGGGAATACAGAATTTGCCCACCTAGGGAAAAGGTAAAGATCTGCAAAGCTGACACCTTGTTCCAGAGAGGGAAGAAGCTTGAACTTGGCCAGGCTTTCTCTGGGAGGTTTCGGACAAAGCATGATTTAGGTAAAATAACGCCTAGAGAAACTACGGAAAAGGGCAGTATGCCCGTTTACCTTTACTGGGGGGATGACAGCTATCGCTTGATGCAGGCGGTGCAAGAGCTGCGCGATCAAGTGCTGGATCCCAACTGGTCAGCTTTTAACTACGATCGCCTGCCGCCGGAAGCCACGCTTGCTGGTCTCAACCAAGCCATGACGCCGCCTCTGGGATCCAATGCCCGCTTGGTTTGGCTGGAAGAGACAACGCTTACCCAGCATTGCCCGGAAGAGCTATCCAAAGAACTGGAGCGGACGTTAGCCTATTTGCCTCCCACCACCCATTTGCTCTTGACCACTAGCAGCAAGCCGGATGGGCGGCTCAAATCTACCCAGCTCCTAAAAAAAGTGGCCATTGTCCGCGAGTTTTCCCAACTGGCCCCCTGGGATGAAGAGGGCATTCTCAAGCAGGTACACAGCGAGGCCCAGCAGCGGGATCTCAAGCTCAGCCCAGAGGCAGCCCAGAAGTTAGCTGAGGCGGTGGGCAACGATAGTCGCCGATTGGCAATGGAATTGGAAAAGCTGGCTTTGTTTACGGCAGGCCAACGGGATCCCATCTCCCCTGAGCAAATCGAGGCCCTGGTTCCTGCTAGCGCCTACAACAGCTTTCAACTGGCCGCCTCCCTGCGCCAGGGCAACTTGGATCGGGCCCTGCAGATCCTGACCCATCTGCTGGATTCCAACGAGCCAGCCCTGAAGATTCTAGCGGTTTTGGTGGGCCAATTCCGCACCTGGCTGTGGGTGCGGCTGCTGCTTGAAGAAGGAGAACGGGATCCCAAAGTCATCGCCCAAAAAGCAGAGATCGCCAATCCCAACCGGGTTTACTTCTTACAGAAAGAGGTGGGATCCCTAAAAAGCTCGGCGCTGCTGGGGGTGATGGAGCAACTTTTACAACTGGAATATCAGCTCAAGCAAGGTCAGCCAGAGCGAGAAGTGTTTCAAGAGGCTCTGATTCAGATCGTGGCTATTCTCCAGAAATCTTGAACTTCTCCGCCCTTGTTGCTCAGTCTAGGGACAGTTCTGACAATTCTCTGAGCTTCGGTACTCAAAGCAGATAGAGCAGGATAAATAGCACAATCCACACCCCATCCACAAAGTGCCAATAGATCTCAGCGGCCTCGACGCCAAAGTGATGTTGGGCACTGTAGTGCCCTGGCTTCAGGGATCGCCAAAGCACCGCCAAAATAAACAGCAACCCTGCTGCCACGTGCAGCCCGTGAAACCCGGTCAAGACATAGAAGGTGCTGGCAAACAAATTGGTGGTGAGGCCAAACTCCAGGTGGCTGTACTCGTAGAGCTGCCCAGCCAGGAAGATGGCACCCATCAGGGCAGTGAGAGTAAACCACAGTCTCAGGCCCTTGACATCATCGGCCTTGATGGCCAACCCGGCTTTGTGAATAACCAAGCTGCTGGATAGCAAAATCACCGTGTTGATGCTGGGCAAAAGCAACTCCAACTCCGGCGTCCCTTCCGGTGGCCAGACTGGGGCGGTAAGGCTGTAGGCCAAGTAGGCCATGAACAGGCCCAAGAATAGACAGCCTTCCGCTACCAGGAACATCAATAGACCAAAAACGCGATGATCTGGGTGCTCAGCATGAGCGGCGTGAGCCTGAGGGTGACCGAGCATCACAGCATCAGAACTGAGGGATCCTTGCATATTCTTGCCCAATCAAACCGTTCGCGTTAGCGGGACGTAGTCCTTTTCTTGAATTCCTCCCAAGACCATGTGGGCAGGCCGGCCGAGATCAAGACAGGAATAGGGATACCCACCCAGCAAGCCACTGGCTAAGAAGAGGTAGTCTCCGCTTCTGCCAACGCCAGCTCCCGCAAGCTCTTCAACTGGGCAGCAAAGTAATCCAAGGTTTCCTTGCTGTGCAGGCCGTAGTCGTAGGGACCAGTCAGCAGAATGGGATCCCCGTAGAAGTTGTGGGGGGGCGGTGGGGAAGAGGTCGTCCACTCCAGCGTCAAGGCCTGCCAGGGGTTGTCTCCGGCCTTGGGACCGGCCACCCAGGAGTAGATGGCGTTAACCAAGAAGGGCAGCGTGGAAATGGCAAGAATAAAGGCCCCCACGGAGCTAATCCAGTTGAGGTCGGCAAATTGGGGATCGTACTGGGCCACGCGGCGGGGCATCCCCATCAGGCCCAGCTTGTGCATTGGCAAAAAGCACATGTTGAAGCCGACAAAGGTTAGCGCAAAATGCACCCGCCCCCAAAACTCGTTCAGCAGCCGCCCGGTCATCTTGGGGAACCAGTGGTAGATGCCGGCATAGATCCCGAACACGCTGCCACCAAACAACACGTAGTGCAGGTGGGCCACCACAAAGTAGGTATCGTGGACGTGAATATCCAGGGGCACTGAAGCGAGGATAATGCCGCTCAACCCCCCGATGACAAACATCGAGATAAAGCCAAGGCCAAACAGCATGGCCGACCGGAAGTGGATTTTGCCGCCCCACAGAGTGGCTAGCCAGCTAAACACCTTGATCCCCGTGGGAACAGCAACAGACATAGTAGCAATCATGAAGAACACTCGCATCCAGTCTGGCGTGCCGCTGGTAAACATGTGGTGCGCCCAGACGATCAACCCCAAAAAGCAAATAGCCAAGCTGGAATAGGCGATGGCCTTGTAGGCAAAGATAGGTCTGCGGGCATGCACCGGCAAAATCTCGGAGATGATGCCGAAGACCGGCAAGATCATGATGTAAACCGCCGGGTGGGAGTAAAACCAGAACATGTGCTGGTACACCACCGGATCCCCGCCACCGCTGGGGTTAAAAAAGGACGTGCCCGCCAACAGGTCAAAACTCAGCAAGATCAACGCGCCGGCCAAAACTGGTGTTGCAATGAGGGTGAGAACAGACGCTGCTAGCATGGCCCAGCAAAACAGCGGCATGTCCTGCATCCTCATGCCGGGCATGCGCATTTTCAGGATGGTGGTGATGAAGTTAACTGCGCCTAGGATTGAAGACGTCCCCGCCAGCAAGATACTCAGGATCCAGAGCTCTTCCCCCACCTTGCCGCTAACTAAACTCAGAGGCGGGTAGGAAGTCCAGCCAGCAGATGGGGGTTCTAGAAACAAGCTAGCCAAGAGCAAGATCCCAGTAGGCGGAACCAGCCAAAAGGCCACTGCATTGAGCTTGGGAAAGGCCATGTCCCGCGCCCCAATCATCAGCGGCACGAGGTAATTGCCGAAGCCCCCCACCAAAGCCGGCACAATCCACAAAAAGATCATGATCGTGGCGTGCAGGGTAAAGGCGCCATTGTACCGCTCAAAGCCAAGAAAGTCCGCCTCTGGGGTAGCCAGCTCGGCTCGTACTGCTACAGCCAGCGCTCCCCCCACCAAGTAGAAGAAAAAGGTGGTCACCAAATACTGGATCCCGATGACCTTGTGATCCGTGGAGAAGGTAAAGAAGCGCCACCAAGGTTCTGCAGGCGGATCCAGGCTGCTCCTGGGGGCAGCAACGAGGCTAGGATTGTCCTGTAGCTGAGTCATGGCAAAAAAGCTCCTAGTTTCAGCCTGTTCCCGTTCGCGTCAGCGGGACGGAGTCTTTGTGGAGTTTGAGAGAGGTCAAATCCGCAGGCGAGACCCCCAAACGCTGGTGGTGGACTTGGGCAAAAGCCGAAGCAGCCGCAGGGGAATCAGCCGGAGGGTGATGGTGAGTGGGGGGAGAATCTGCAGCAAGAGCTAGGGCACTGCTGTTGCCACGAGCAGCTAAAAGTTGCTCCTGCTGCCAGTGCTCGAAGTCTTCTGGTCTTTCCACAATCAATTGCGTAGCCATCACCCCGTGGTAGGGGCCGCACAGCTCCGCGCAGATGATGGGGTAAGTCCCCAACTGGGTAGGCACAAACTCCAGGTGGGTCTCTCGGCCTGGAATGAGATCCTGCTTTAGGCGAAATTGCGGCACCCAGAAGGCATGGTTGACATCAAGGGCCGTCATATTCAAGCGCACCCGCCTGTTGAGGGGAAGGTGCAGCTCACTAGTCACCAAGCCCGATTCATAGGTAAACAGCCAACCGTATTGCATGCCCTGCACCTGAACGACCAGATCCGGCTGGCCCATCTCTTTCCCAGGTAGCACCACAGGGGTATAGGCATAGCCCGGCTCCCCTGCCTTGGCTTCCTCGGAAGAGCCCATCCCCATGGCCGTGTGCATATGCCCGCCCACATTGGTGCCTCCGTAAATAGCCTGGTAGACATCTATGCTGGCTAGGCCCAACCAAAGGATGATCAGAGCCGGCACTGCTGTCCACACGATCTCCAACAGCACATTGCCGTGACTGGGATCCCCGTCGCCGTGCTCCCCCCGTCGCTTGCGGTAGCGGATGACACAGTAGAGGAGCACCCCTTCCACCACTAGAAAGATGCCGGTGGCGATGGTGATGGTGCTGTTGAAGAGGCTATCGAAGAGGGGAGCTGAGTTGGCTGCCGCTTCGGGGAGGAGATGGTGATTCTGGCCATACCAGAGGCTGGCTAGGGCTAACAGAACCCCAATCCCCACCAAAAGGATATTTTTGAGGGCACTCACAGCTGCTTTTCCCCCTGCTACTGCCTGCCCACTCCAGCAGATTCTGCCAACAGAGCCAGAGCAGGCTCGTACTCATTTCCATTCAACTTGCAGGAGCTGGAGAGAAGTGCCTGTCCTTAGGGATCTTTTCGGGATCTCGGTCGAAGCGCTGGATCCCTAGCTTTGCAGCGGCCATCTACTGAGGAAGCGTAGCTCAGCACAAAGAAATTCTTAAAAAGCCTTCGCCAACCGCAAAGCCGCATTTAGAATCCGTTGCAGAAAGACCTCCCCTCTGCCTCTGAGTGGCTACTAACCCAGCTAGTGGGCAGCTAGATAGGCTGAATTCGGTAACTGAAATTACCATTGGCTGTTGGTCTTGACTTTTTAGTGCAGAGTGTTGACCTCTCTCTAGAGGCAGATCTGATTGAAGTATTTTTTCAGCTGCAATGGACCCCTCAATTCCTCGATCTCACCTCCTCTCTTCTTGTCCCGTTCGCGCCAGCGGGCCGGAGGCCTTTCCCTTGCCAGGGAGGGAGATTTCCCTGCGCATGGGGCGAGCTTTGCTGGGTCTAGCAGCGGCCACTTGGCTGTTGATGGGGCTAGGCAGTGCGACTCGAGTTATGAATGCTGGACTTGCCTGTCCAGACTGGCCTCTCTGCTATGGAGAGCTGCTGCCCACCGAGCAGATGAACCTGCAGGTGTTTCTGGAGTGGTTTCACCGCCTGGTGGCTGCCGGTGTGGGCTTGGCCACGCTGGTGCTAGTGGGGTTTGCCTGGCTGAAGCGCAAGGCCTTGCCCAATTGGCTGCCCTGGGGTCTGAGCTGGGCTTTTGTCTTGGTCGTGGCCCAAGGGATCCTGGGCGGGCTGACAGTGACGGAGCTGTTGCGTTTTGACATTGTGACAGCCCACCTGGGCACGGGCCTGCTATTTTTTGCCACGCTGCTCACCCTCGGGTTGCTCGTTTTGCCGCGCTTTGCTTCTTCCATACGCGCTCCGCGCCGCTACCGCGAACGCGCTACTCGGCCGGAGGCCTTGGAGGGGAGAGCTGCAGTTGGCTATTTGCCTTGGCTGGGTTTGGTGGCGGTGTTGCTGGTGTATGTCCAGAGTCTGCTGGGGGCCTTGGTGGCCTCGCGATGGGCTTTGCACCAGTGCTTGGCTGCGGGCGAGTTGTGTGGGGTCATGAACAGCCACTTGCTGGGAGTAGCTCCAGCCACGCTAGCGGTGGTGGGGGTGGCGGCGGCCACAGGTCGGCGGCGGGTCCCAAAGATTCTCAAGCTGCTGGGCTATGGGTCGGTGGGGCTTTTGCTCGCCCAGGTGGGGGTTGGTGTTCTCACCTATCGCTACCGGCTGCAGGTGGAGCCCTTGACAGTAGCCCACCAGATGGTTGGGGCAGCTTTGCTGGGGTGTTTGCTGGGCTTTACGGTGCTGGCCTGGCGCCTGCGCAACAGTGCCCCTAGGCAGGGAGAAGACAGGGCTGGCACTCAGCCAGGGGCCGCGGCTGTAGCAATGACTGGTGAGTAGTTCCATGGCAGAGATCCTTCAAAGCTACCGCCCAGCCGCTTGCCAAAACGCCACGCCAGGGGCTAGTCAGTGCCCAAGCCTAGGCCAACTTTTGCGCAGCTATAGCCAGTTGGTGAAGCCGAAGATCATCGCCTTGCTGTTGGTGACCACGGCTGGCGCCATGTGGATGGCAGGCAATACGGATCCGTTCAAGTTTGGCGTCACCCTCCTAGGGGGTGGGATGGCGGCAGCAGCAGCCAATGTCCTCAACATGGTGTACGACGCCGATATCGACCGGCTGATGGAGCGAACCTGCCACCGTCCTCTGCCTGCTGGCCGCATTCAGGCGCGCCACGCTCTGGTGTTTGCCGGGATCCTTGCTCTGGTCTCCTTCAGCTTACTGGCCTATTTCACCAACCTCCTAGCCGCTGGTCTGGCCATGGCAGGGATCCTAGTGTACGTAGGGGTCTATACCCACTGGCTGAAGCGCTCCAGCCCCCAGAACATCGTGATCGGCGGAGCTGCGGGGGCGATCCCACCTTTGGTGGGGTGGGCAGCAGCTACGGGCAAGCTGAGCTGGGCCGCCTGGGTGATGTTTGCCATCATCTTTCTGTGGACCCCGCCCCACTTCTGGGCTTTGGCGATTTTAAAGCGAGAAGACTATGCCCGCGCCGGCGTGCCCATGCTGCCGGTGGTAGCAGGAGAAGGGCCAACTGCCGCTCAAATTCTTCTCTACGCGCTGCTGGTGGTTCCGGTTAGTTTGTTGTTGGTCTACCCCTTGCACGTACTGGGATCCTTGTACCTAAGCGCGGCAGTGCTGCTGGGATCCCTTTTGGTTTGGAAAGCCATGCAGCTGTTGCGGAGGCCGCAGGATCGGGAGCGGGCAGCCTCTCTCTTCACCTTTGCCAACCTCTACTTGCTGCTGTTGTGCGGCGCCATGGGCTTGGACAGGTGGTCGTTGACCCACGCCCTCTGGGAGCAAGCCCTTGCCTCCCTCCAGGGGATCTATGCCCCTCTAGTGCGCTGGCCGGCCAGCTTGTAGAAGGGGGATCCCTGGGTTGACAACTCACCGATTACCCTAGTTGGCTCAGCCGGCAGCATTGCGGGGCTTGCGAAAAACTGTTCTATTGCCCACCCTTGTTTTGCGATACTGCTTGCTACGGGTGGGTATGTTTGAGAGCAACAGCACGATAGCGATGCAGCCTCTGGTCAAAGGGCGGCCTCAACGTCTTCGAGGCCAGCCAAGCTTAGCAGGGTTCCGCCTCTCCTGGGGCCTCCTAGTCAACTTGCTCTGGGCTCTGCCTGCCCTTGCCCAAGCGGAAGTGCCTGACCCTGCCCCCTCCCTCCTCTTAGATAGCCGAGCCATCCGCACTCCCAACCTGCCTCCCACCCTCTCTGTTCCTCCCGGAGCCCGCCCTGCTACTCCCCCCCCAGTCCCGCAGGGGGCCACCAGAGCGGAAGAATTAGTGGCGCCTCAATCCCCTTTGGAGGTGCGTATTGAGCGGAGGGAGGGCCTATCTCTCCAAGAGGCGCTGGAGATTGCCGTTGCCCAAAACCCGGCAGTACAGCAAGCAAGGCTAGCCGTCAAACGGGCTGAAGCCGGCGTGGCCTTGGCGCAAGCAGCCTTTGCCCCTACCCTCTCCACGCGCGTCAACTACCAGTACAGCGAACCTCCTGCCCCCGGCAGCGGGCCCAGCCGCCCATCCCATACCCTCTCGGCCAGCGTGTTGCGGCTAGACTACACAGCCTTCGACAACGGGGTCAGGGCGCAAAACCTGAAGCTTGCTGAGGAAGCTCTGCGCGTTGCCCAACTGCAGCTCGAGCAAACCCTGCAGACAGTGAAACAAGCGGTGGCCAACGCCTACTACGACCTGCAGAGCGCTGATGCCCGCGTGGCCATTAGCCAGGCTGCGGTTGCTAGTTCTGAAGCCACCCTGCGGGATGCCCAAGCCCGCGAACGGGCCGGTGTGGGTACCCGCTTCGAGATCCTCCAGGCAGAGACTGAATTGGCCAACAACCGACAAGCCCTGCTGGCAGCCCAAAACGACCAACAACTGAGTCGTCGCCGCCTAGCCGAACTGCTGAACTTTCCCAGTCCCACCGATGTGCTGGCTGAAGAGCCTGTCGAGCCGATGGGAGAGTGGGATCTGAGCCTAGAGGAAACCATTGTTGCTGCCTTTGCCAAGCGTCAAGAGCTGGAGCGCCAGCGCCGAGAGCTGGAGCAAGCCCAAGCTCGGCTGCGCCTAGCCCAAGCCAGCAACGGTCCCCAAATTAGTTTGTTCGCCAGTCTCGACGCGGCAAACGATTTTAGGGCCGACCGCAACAGTTTCGATGTCGGCTATTCGGTTGGCGCTAACTTTAACTTGACCTGGTTTGATGGGGGAAGAGCGGAGGCCCAGGCTCGCCAAGCCGAGATCGACAGGCAGGCGGCTGTGAGCAATTTCGTTGGCACTCGGAATGAAATTCAACGCAGCGTAGAAGAGGCCTTCCTCACCCTCAGCTCTAGCCGGGAACGGATTGAGACGGCCAAAGTGGCAATCGCCTCGGCAGAAGAAAGTTTGCGGCTAGCACGGCTGCGCCTTCAGGCTGGTGTAGGCACACAGACAGAGGTGATCAACGCCGAGGCCGCCCTCACGACTGCTCGGGGCAATCTTGCCAATGCGGTGATTGCCTACAACCGTGCTCTGACCCAGCTGCGGCGGGCCATCGGCAGCCTCTAGGGATCCCTAGAGCTTGCGGGAGTAGTACTCAACTACCAACAGCTCGTTGACGGGCGCGCAGATTTGCTCGCGCGAAGGCAGATCCTTAATGCGGCCGCGCAGCTTCTCCTTGTCAAACTCCAGGTAATCCGGCAAAAACAGCCCTGGGTACTCGGCGTAGGCAGCCACTAGCCTGCGGGAGGACTCCTTGTTCCTAACTGTAATCACATCGCCCACCTTGCACTCATAGCTGGGAATGGTTACCTTGCGGCCGTTAACTTCAATGTGGCCGTGGGTCACCAACTGCCGCGCCGCCGGAATCGTCGGGGCCATGCCAAGGCGAAACACAATGCAGTCCAGACGCATCTCTAGAAGCTGCAGCAGAGCTAGCCCCGTAGATCCCTTGGAGCGGCGTGCCTTGCGCATGTAGCGGATCATCTGCCGCTCGCTTACCCCGTAGTTAAAGCGGACTTTTTGCTTTTCTTCTAGGCGGATGGCGTATTCAGACTTTTTCTTGCGCTCTGCCCCATGCACACCTGGGGGGTTGGTGTTTTTGGGGCGCTTGCGAGTCAGGCCAGGCAGGTCAAGCCCTCCGAAACGGCGAATGATCCTCAAGCGGGGTCCTGTGTAGCGAGACATGCAGGCTTTCTCCAAAAGCAGCAGATAAAAGTTAAGTGAAGCGCCAAAAAATTGGCGATCTCCTATGTTAAGCTCTCAGCCCCTTTTTAGGGCAAGGGAGCCGCTGCCATCAGTCGCGGCGAAGCTTCAATTGGGTGCGGATGAAGGCGCGATCCTCGCTGAGCAGGCCGTTGAGGGTGCGCCGCTCCCCCAAGATGGGATCCGGATCCAAGCCAATGGCCTCTAGATCTGCCAGCACCATCAGCTCCACCAGTTGGGCAAAGGTTACCTTGGGCTGCCACCCCAGCACCCGCTTGGCCTTGGAGGCGTCCCCCAAGAGCAGATCCACCTCCGTTGGGCGGTAGTAGCGGGGATCGATCTCAATGAGCACGCGATCCTTGTAGACTCCCTGTTCTTCCAGTCCGGATCCCCGCCAGGTAATGGGCATGCCCACCAAAGCAAAAGCCCGTTCTGCAAACTCCCGCACGCTGTGGGTTTCGCCAGTAGCCAGCACGTAGTCGTCTGGCTGGGGCTGCTGCAGCATCATCCACATTCCCTCGACGTAGTCTTTGGCGTAGCCCCAGTCCCGCTTGGCATCTAGGTTGCCTAGATAAAGCTTGTCCTGCTTGCCGGCTACAATACGGCTGACGGCACGAGTGATCTTGCGGGTAACAAAGGTCTCGCCTCGCCGCGGGCTTTCGTGGTTAAACAAAATGCCGTTGCAAGCAAAGAGGTTGTAGGCTTCGCGGTAGTTGACCGTCTGCCAGTAGGCGTAGACCTTAGCACAGGCGTAGGGACTGCGGGGATAGAAGGGGGTGGTCTCTTTTTGCGGGATCTCCTGCACCAGACCAAACATCTCCGAGGAGCCGGCCTGGTAAAACTTCACCCGGATCCCAGTGCGCTGTTGGTAGTCGCGGATGGCCTCCAGGAGGCGTAGGGTGCCCATGGCTACTGAATCAACAGTATATTCCGGGGCATCGAAACTCACCCGCACGTGGGATTGGGCCCCCAGGTTGTACACCTCCGTCGGCTGCACCTGCTCCAAGATCCTGCGCAGGGTGGTGCCATCGGTGAGATCCCCGTAGTGGAGAAACAGCCTAGCCGTGGGATCGTGGGCGTCCACGTAGAGGTGGTCAATACGGTCGGTATTGAAGGTGCTGGCCCGGCGGATAATGCCGTGGACTTCGTAGCCTTTTTGCAACAACAGCTCGGCCAGGTAGGAGCCATCCTGGCCAGTAATGCCAGTAATCAAGGCACGTTGGGTCATGGGGTTAGCACCCGTAGGACAGCAAATTGCCCAGCTCAAAACCTAGAGCTGCAGCTCCTAAGGCAAAAATTATAAGGCACGCCTCCTCTAGGGGAACTAACGCCTAGGAAGAGCCAAGCTGACGCTCTTTAACCTGCTGCAGGGCTGGGCTCAGGGCCACCGGCCACGGATCCGGCTGGCGCAGTTGCCGCACCCCTGGCGGTAAGCGCAGCACCGAGGCGCGGCTAGTGCGGGCGATGGCTTCTAGATCAGGCAGAGGCTCCAGCAGCACGCCCCGGCGCATGATCTGGCGCAGCAGCGGTTCGTAGCCAGGGGGTGAGGTCTCGTCAGCGTGGCCGAGCAAGTCTCCCTCTGGGCCGCGGAAGATTTGCTTACGTCCTGGCAGGGTGGCTTTGGCAAAGGAGGCCTTAGCCACGGGAATCCCGTTGATCTCCACCAATTTGTACACTCCGTTCACCCCCTCGCCGGTAACCAGGCGGGTGCCAACCCCATAGCCGCTAATCGGTGCCTGGGAGCGGTGCAACCGCTCGATCTCGTATTCATCCAGATCGCCACTGACAAATACCGGCGCCCCCTGGGGCAGGATGGCCTTGACCTGGCGGGAGAGGACTTCCAGATCTCCGGAGTCGATACGCACGCCACCAATTTCGCCTCGGGATCCCAGTTGATCCGGCTGGGTGGCTGCAAAGAGCTGGGCGGCGGTGCGCGCCCCTTGGATGGGATCGTAGGTGTCAATCAGCAGAACCGCTTGGGGAAAGTAGCGCCGGAAAGCTTGAAAGGCGCGGGTCTCATCTCCCCCCGAGAGGGCGGCAATGGCCATCACGAGAGAATGGGCCATCGTGCCCGCTGGCTTGCGTCTCAATTTCAGGGCTGCCAAGACATTGGAGGTGGCATTGAACCCCGCCGCCAGAGCTGCCCGCGCTGCCCACAGGCCTGCTTGGGGGCTGAAGGCCCGCCGTGTGCCAAACTCCAGCAAAATGGCCTCATCTCCAGCAGCATCGCGCATGCGGGCCGCCTTGGTGGCAATTAGGGTTTGGTAGTTGAAGGTCGTCAGCAGATAGGTTTCCACCAGTTGCGCTTGCCAGAGAGGAGCCTCCACCCGCAGCAGGGGCTCGTTGGCAAAGACGGCTGTTCCCTCGGGTACCGCCCACACATCCCCCTCAAAGCGGCAGCTAGCCAGCAGCTCCCAAAAGCGTTGCGGTGCCTCGGCAAAAATGCCCGTCTCCCGTAGTGCCTGCAGGGCTTCCGGCGGAAAGTGCAACTGCTGTAGGTATTCCACCGCTTGGGCTAGCCCCATGGCGATGAGGTAGCCATAGTCCGTGGGCAAGCGCCGCACAAATAGCTCAAAGGCCGCTGGCTGATTCTCCAGGCCCTCCCCCACGTAGCAGGCGGCCATGGTGAACTGGTAGAGATCTGTCAGCAGGCCATAGTCTTGAGGCTGTAGGGAGGAAAAGTCTGGGCTGACCATGGAACCCTCAAGCAAGCCAGGGAGGCAGCATGCAAAAAGCGGTTGCCCAAGTTGGAGCTACCATGGTAGCAAGTTCAGCCTGCCAGGGATCCCTAGAAACGGGAAGCGCCATGGACACCTCTGCGCCGCAGTTGACAACTCCGGTGCCGCCACCTCTGCCTCTCCCCTCCCACTTTGATCCTGAGCGCGTGGGGGAAATTTGGCGGGTGTTCTACCAACAGCGGGCGCTGGAGGCGGAGCAGTGGGCCCGGGAGTACCGCATCCCACCAGCGGCAGCAGATCGAGTACGGGTGGGCCTGTTGCTGATTGATGTGCAAAACACCTTCTGCATTCCTGGCTTTGAGCTGTTTGTGGGGGGGCCCAGCGGCCTGGGGGCCGTGGAGGACAATCGCCGCCTGTGCGAGTTTATCTATCGCAACCTGGCCCACATCACTCAGATCGTGGCCACCTTGGACACCCACACCGCTATGCAGATCTTCCACCCCATCTTTTGGGTGGATGCCCAGGGATCCCACCCCGAGCCAGCTACAGCCATCTCGGCAGATGAGATCCGCTCGGGCCGCTGGCAAGTCAACCCTGCCATGGCCGCCAACCTCACCCAGGGGGATCTGAGGCGGCTGCAGGCCTATGTCCTCCACTATGCTGAGCAACTGGAGAAAGGGGGAAAATATCCCCTCGTGGTCTGGCCCTACCATTCCATGCTTGGCGGGATTGGCCATGCGCTGGTGCCGGCAGTAGAAGAGGCAATCTTTTTCCACGCCATTGCCCGCTGCAGCCAGCCCCGCTTAGAGCTCAAGGGATCCAACCCTTTGACGGAAAATTACTCTGCCCTCAGCCCGGAGGTCTTGACAGGGCCGGAGGGGGATCCCATCGATGAGAAAAATGCATCCCTTATCCGCCACCTCCTGGAATTTGACGCCCTGATTGTCGCTGGCCAAGCCAAAAGCCACTGCGTCGCCTGGACGGTGAGCGACTTGCTGCAGGAGATCCAAGCTAGGGATCCCAGCCTGGCCAAGAAGGTCTACCTTCTGGAAGATTGCACCTCGCCGGTAGTGATCCCTGGCTTGGTCGATTTTAGTGAACAGGCGGAGGCAGCCTTTGCCCGCTTTGCTGCAGCGGGGATGCGGCGAGTGCGCTCTACCGAGCCCCTCTGGAGTTGGCCTGACTTTCCCCGGCCTCTTTAGGATGCGGCAGGACAGCCTGTACGATCGCGTCGGCGGTGATCCCCGCCCCGAAGCCAGTTCCCTGCGCCCCCCCACTGGCGCTCGCGACTTTCTACCGCGGGAGGTCCAGCGGCGGGAAAGGCTGGAGGCGCAGCTAACTCAGGTTTTTCGCCGCTACGGCTATCAACGCATCATCACACCCACCCTGGAGCGGCTGGAGACGCTGCTGGCTGGAGGATCCATCCGCGGCGAGGCCGTGCTGCAACTGCGGGATGGGGAAGGAACGATGCTGGGGCTGCGCCCCGAGTTTACCGCTTCTATTGTGCGGGCGGCGGCTACTCGGCTGGCGGGCGGGCCCCTGCCCCTGCGGCTTTACTATCACGGCAACGTCTTCCGCAATAGCCGGCGGGAGGAGGGATCCTACACTAGCCAAGAGTTTTTCCAGTCTGGAGTGGAGCTCATCGGTGCAGGCGGGTGGCTAGCAGATGCCGAGATCTTGCTGCTTTTGGCCGATTGCGTGCGCGCTGTCGGCCTCAGCAACTGGACGTTACTTTTGGGAGATGTGGGCTTGACCGAGAGCCTGCTCAACCCTGTTGCTCCCAAGGCCCAGGCGGCAGTGCGCCGCGCCATAGCCCAGCTTGACTACGTCTACCTGGAGTCCGCCCCTTTGCCAGAAGCAGCCCGCCAAATTGGCTTGCAGATTCTGGGGCTGCGCGGCCAGCCTGACCAGGTTCTACCTCAGCTTGCCCAGCTTCCGGTGCCGTCGGAGCGGCTGCGGGATCTGCGGCAGTTGTGCCAGATCCTAGAGGCCCATCAGGTGCGGGTGGTGCTAGACCTTAGCTTGCTGCAGACTCTAGCCTACTACACCGGCATTGTCTTCCAGGCAGTGGTGGGGGGAGAGGTCATCGCCCTGGGCGGGCGCTACGACCGGCTCTATGCCCTCTATAGCCCGCAGCAACTCGAGCAGCCAGGGATTGGTTTTACCCTCCTGCCGGATACCCTGCTGCGGCTTTTGCCCCCCGATCCTCAGGCCGAGGCTGCAGCCTGCAAGCGGTTGGTGGTGCCGCTGGTGCCGGCAGGGATCCCGGCAGCCCTAGCCTTGGCTGCCCGCTGGCGGGAGTCAGAGGCGGTGGAGCTGGAGTTGCTGGATCGGACGCCCGAAGAGATCGAGGCCTACGCCCGCCAGTGCCGGATCCCCGAGATTGCCTGGGTGCAGGCTGATGGCAGCTACCACATCTCCCACGTGGACTAAATATCCAGAGCCGCCAGATCCAACTGGCCGCTGTGGGCTTCAATAAATTCCCGCCTGGGGCCGACGGCATCGCCCATCAAGATGGTGAAGATGCGATCCGCCTCGGCGGCATCCTCGATGGTGATTTGCTTGAGGACGCGCGTTGCCGGGTTCATGGTGGTTTCCCAGAGCTGCTCCGGCATCATTTCCCCCAAGCCCTTGAAGCGCTGGATGGTGTACTTGGCGTTGGCCGGCAGGCTGCGCAGAACTTGCTCCTTTTCCGCCTCGTTGTAGCAGTAGCGCACATTGTTGCGGCCCCACTCAATCTTGTAGAGGGGCGGACAGGCAATGTAGACGTAGCCCTGCTCCAAGAGCGCCTTCTGATAGCGGTAAAAGAAGGTAAGCAGCAGGGTGCGAATGTGGCTGCCGTCCACGTCGGCGTCGGTCATGAGGATGATGCGGTGGTAGCGCAGCTGGCTGGGATCAAACTCTTCCCCCTTGACCCCCAAGCCCAGCGCCGTGATCATGGCCTGAATCTCAGCGTTTTTGTAGATCTTGGCGGGATCGGCCTTCTCGATGTTGAGGATCTTGCCGCGCAAGGGCAGCACTGCCTGGAACTGGCGATCCCGGCCCTGCTTGGCGCTGCCCCCTGCCGAGTCGCCCTCGACCAAATACACCTCCGACTCTGCGGGATCGCGGCAACTGCAGTCGGCCAGTTTCCCCGGCAGCGTGGAGGACTCCAAAGCCGACTTGCGGCGCACCAATTCCCGGGCCCGGCGGGCCGCCTCGGCGGCGTTGAAGGACTGGATGGCCTTGTCGACAATCCCCCTAGCCACGTTGGGGTTGAACTCGAGGTACTCCGTGAGGGCCTCCGAGACAATGGTCTGGACAATGCCCCGCACCTCGGTGTTGCCCAACTTGGTTTTGGTCTGCCCCTCAAACTCGGGGTTGGGCACCTTGACCGAGACAATGGCCGTCAACCCCTCCCGCACGTTTTCGCCCGCCAGGTTGGGATCAGAATCTTTGAGTTTGTTGAGCTTGCGGGCTTGGCTGTTGATGGTGAGGGTGAGGGCAGTCTTCAATCCCTCCAGGTGGGTGCCCCCTTCGGTGGTGCGGATGTTGTTGGCAAAGCCAATGACCGTATCGGTGTAGACATCTCCACACCACTGCAGGGCGGCTTCTACCTCAACCCCATCCCGCTCCCCGTGGATGTAGATAACGTCGGCGTGGAGGGGGGTTTTCTCGTGGTTAATAAAAGCCACGTATTCCCTAATGCCACCCGTAAATTGATAAACTTCGCAGCGGACGGGATCCCGCCGCAGATCGCTGAAGGTAATCTTCAAGCCGGCATTGAGATAGGCCAGCTCCCGAAAACGGCTGGCTAGCAGATCGTAGTCAAACTCCCGCTCGGGGAAAATCAGGGCATCTGGCTTAAAGCGTACCTCTGTGCCTCGCTGGTGAGATCCCGGAGGCTGCGGCTCAGCCTTTAGGGATCCCACGACTGCCCCCCGCTCAAAGCGCTGAAAATAAACCTTGCCATCCCGCCAGACTCTGGCCTCTAGCCACTCCGAGAGGGCATTTACTACTGAGACGCCAACGCCGTGCAGCCCCCCGGAGACCTTGTAGCCGCCCCCCCCAAACTTGCCGCCGGCATGCAACACGGTCATGACCGTCACCAGCGCCGACTGCCCTGTTTTCGGGTGGATGTCTACCGGGATGCCGCGGCCATTGTCCAGCACCGCCACCGAACCGTCGGGGTAGAGGGTAACCTGGATCTCGTTGCAGTAGCCGGCCAGGGCCTCGTCGACCGAGTTGTCCACCACCTCATGCACCAAGTGGTGCAATCCCTTTGGCCCCGTGGAGCCAATGTACATACCAGGCCGCCTGCGCACAGCCTCCAAGCCCTCTAGAACTTGGATCTGCTCTGCACCGTAGTTTTCTGTCATTGCAATCGCAGCCTCGCTAGCACAAGTCCGGAAAAATTGACTCTTGAGGCCAGAGAAGAGGCCATTACCCAAAACACTGCCGCCATGATAGCACAAAAGCCTAGAAGGGCAAAACAGCGGCCTTCGAGGGCCGACTTAGCCAGGGGGTGCAGGAGGGCTAGCTGTCTGGGCCAAGAAAGCTCTCCACCAGGCCCGGTGGCGGCTGCACCTGCAGTTGGCCTTTTTCCAGATCCACCACCGGCACCAGAGCTTTCACGAAGGGGAGCAACACCTGCCGCTTGTCGGGAGTAGAGATCTCCAAGACATCTTGGCCACCAGCCCAGATGGCCGAAACATGCCCCAGCAGCCGCCCTTGATGGTAGACGGCTAGACCAATGAGATCGCGGTAGTGGTACTCCTCCGGCCCTAGGGAGGGGCGCTGGGAAGCAGGCACCAGCACCTTAGCGCCCACCCAAGCCTCTGCCGCTGTGCGATCCGGGATCCCTTCTAGCCGCACCAGGTACAGGCCCTTGTTCGGAAAAAACCGCCCCTCAACTAGAGAATGCAGGAGGGGCTCGGGGTCGCTATCCCGCTGCAGCCAGCGGGGCCCTGGCTGGGTGAGGCGCTCCGGAAAATCCGACCAACACTTAACTCGCAGCCAGCCCCGTAGACCGTGGGCCGCCACCACCTGTCCCACCAGCAGCCAAGCGCGATCCCTAGACATGGCGCTAACCAAAGCCAGGCCGCCACAAGAATACTAATCCTGGACGCAGACGACCTGCTGCGTCTGGGCAGATTGCTCAGCAGCTTCGGCCACAGCAAGGGCGTGGAGCATTTTCTCAGTATCCACGTAAAGAGGGCTGCCCTGCCGTAGGTGATCCAACACCAGGCGGGTATCTTGCTCAAACAGGCCGCGGCGGGAGCCGGTCTCCAGGGGGTGGGCGCCGCCGGGACGCAACAGCGTCGCCTCTTCGCCATTGATTAACAGGCCACCGCGCTGGCCATGGAACTCCAATAGGCGCTGGGAACACCACAGCGAATCCCCTTTGCCGTAGGTCAACACCGCCAGCAGCCCGTTGGCAAAACTCAGTTGGGCCGTGCAGTAGCAACTGCTGTAGCGGTGGGGCAGGTCTGGACCGTCGTAGCGCAGTTGACAGCTCACCCGCTCTACTTTCCCCAACAGGTCCACCAGGCGGTGGATGCGGGAGACAGCCCCCGTGAGAGGAAAGCCGAAGAGGTCGGGCCGATAAGTCCAGCGGTCAGGGGCAGGGTGGGTGGCAGTGAGGGTAATGTAGCGAACGGCAAACAACTTGCCCAGCCCTGCCAGCTCCCGTCTCAGCAACTGGTGAACGCCGCTGAGGAGCTCGATGTGCTCCACATGCAACAGCAACCGCCGTTCCGCGGCCAATTGCACCAGCGAACGAGCTTCGGCAGCGCTGAAGGCCAGGGGATATTCCACAACGGTGTGGATCCCGGCTTCCAGGGCGGCACGGGCGATGGCTGCATGATCCCGATTGATGGTGCTAACAAACACCAAATCCAGCCGCTGCTCGCAAAACAGGGAAGACCAGTCGGAATAGGCAGTAGCCCCAAACTCAGCAGCAAAGGCGGCACTTCGCTGGGGCGTTCGGCCAGCAACAGCCACAATTTGCACCTGCTCATCTTTGCGCAAGGCCTCTGCCCGTGAGCGAGCTGCGTAGCCAGTGCCGATGATCCCCACCCGCAAGGTCTGTCTCCTCTCGTAGCCTGTTTCTGTCTGTAGCATCCCATAGAGCCCCACACTAGGGATCTTGCCCTCTCCAGCTTGTCCGGGAAGATCCCTGCTCCCCCGCCAAAGCTCTAGCCCCTTAGCTTCCAAACACGCTGACAATGCGGCGCATCGCCTCCTCCACGTTGGCGCGGCTGTTAAAAGCCGACAGGCGCAGATAGCCCTCGCCAGCGCTGCCAAAGCCAGATCCGGGGGTGCCCACCACATGGCAGGTGTGCAGCAGCTTGTCGAAAAACTCCCAACTACTTAGCCCCTCCGGGGCTTTTACCCAAACGTAGGGAGCGTTGACGCCGCCGTAGGCCTGGAGGCCGGCTTTGGCCAACTGCTCACGAATGATGCGGGCATTCTCCAGGTAAAACTGCACCAGAGCCCGCACCTGCGCCTGCCCCTCCTCAGAGTAGACAGCCTCAGCCCCTCGCTGCACAATGTAGGCTACACCGTTGAACTTGGTGGACTGGCGGCGATACCACAGGCTCCACAGATCCACCCAGGAGCCGTCGGCAGCCTGGCCTCGCAGCGACTTGGGCACCACCGTAAAGGCGCAGCGGGTGCCGGTAAAGCCAGCCGTTTTGGAGAAGGAGCGAAACTCGATGGCACATTCCCTGGCCCCTGGGATCTCGTAGATGGAGTGCGGGATCCCGGGCTCGGTAATGTAGGCCTCGTAGGCGGCATCAAAGAGGATGAGCGAGTTGTGGGCGCGGGCATAGTCCACCCAGGCCTGCAGATGCTCCCGCGTGGCGACTGCACCAGTGGGGTTGTTGGGAAAGCAGAGGTAGATGACGTCCACCTTTTGCTCGGGCAGGCTGGCGGTGAAGTGGTTTTCCGCCGTCAGCGGCAGATAGACCAGGCCCTCGTATTCGCCCCGCTCGTTGGCTGGCCCCGTATGGCCCGCCATCACATTGGTGTCCACGTAAACCGGATAGACAGGATCCGTGATGGCAATGGTGTTGTCGTGGCCGAGAATATCCAGAATGTTGCCGCAGTCGCACTTGGAGCCATCAGAGATGAAGATCTCGGAAGCGTCGATGTCGCAGCCGCGGGCCTGAAAGTCGTGCTGGGCAATGGCCTGGCGCAGCCACTCGTAGCCCTGTTCCGGTCCATAGCCGCGGAAGGTAGCCCGATCCCCCATCTCCTCCACGGCCCGGATCATGGCGGCTCGACAGGCTGCCGGCAGCGGCTCGGTGACATCGCCAATGCCCATCTTGATGATCTGAGCTTCGGGATGGGCGGCGGCGAAGGCCTGCACGCGCCGGGCAATTTCGGGAAAGAGATAGCCAGCCTTGAGCTTGAGGAAATGGTCGTTGATCCTGGCCATAGGAGTTGAGCGCTGCAAAGAACCGTCGGCCCTCCAGTGTAGCCGAAGCCAATTCCCCGCTGCTTACCAGCTCACAGCCCCAGCCTCTCCAAGCTGAAGGCGCCCACTGGTGAAGTCAGTTGAAACTCCCCCCGCTCCTGCGTCAGGCCCACCGGGCGACTGGGGAAGGCCACCAGGATCCCTTCCAGGCGCAGCGAGCCCGCCAGGGGATCGTAGGCCAAGCGCAGCTCCAAGTCCCGCAGGTCGCGGCGCACCTCAAGGCGGCGGATCCCTGCCTCCGTCAGGCCCAGGCGGAGCCGCCAGTGGTTTTGCCACTGCGTGCCAAGGGTGGCATCCAGGTCAAGGCCGTAGGTGGAAATTCCTCCCGACCGGGGATCGTAAACTGCCTGCAGCGCGTAGCTAATCCCCGGCTCATAGCTGTCTAGACCCGAGCGTTGATCCCGGTTGAAGGTGGTGCTGCTGCGCCCCCGATACTCCAGCCGAATGGGTTGCCATTGCCCCTTGTTGAGGTCGTAGGAAGTTTGCACCTGGACGTTGAACAGCTCGGGCACGGTGTTCCAGGTAAAGTTGGCGTTGAGGGTATCCCACCTTTGGGCAACGAAATCATAGCCAAGGGTGGTGTCAAAGCGCAGCAGGTTCCTCACTTGCGCCTGCAGCTCCTGCAGGTTGCGGGAGGCAATTGCTTCCAAGTCCTCCGGCGTGTCGTCGGGAAAAGTCAGGGCTATGGGCAGCTCGCCGGGCAGGTCATCTTCAAAGGCAAGGTAGCCGGGAGGCACGTTGGGCAAGAAATTGCGCGGGGTGAAGAAGCTAATGCTGGCGTTGAGGCGATCCACATCTCGGGGGCTGGCGGAAAGGGTTTGAAAGGGAGCGGAATTGTTGCCGTAGAAGGTGCGGCTGTAGCGCAGGTCGATGGTGTTCCATTCAGCAGGCTTGAAGCTAAGGCGGGGGTTGAGGCTGACGGTGGACTCCTGGTTGGGAGTGGAGTACAGGACTTGAGTGTAGTCAATGGAGCCGGGCACGAAGGTGATCCAGGGGGCAGGTTGAATGTCGTTGAACTGAAGGCTGGAGCGCAGCTCGTAGCGATTGAAAAAGTTGAGGCCAGATCCCCCTTCTCGATTCGGCTGTTGCTCTTGGGTCAGGGTGAGGGCGCTGCTGAGGAAGATATCGGGACTGAGGCGGAGGGGATCGGGGTTGAAGGCCAGCTCGAAATTGCGGCGCGGCTCGGTGTCGCCGTTGGAGCTGCTGTAGGCGCGGTAGGCCAGGCGGTAGGTGCCGCCCCAGCCAGGGGGGGTGAGCTGGGTGCCCAGCGTCAGCCGCGCATCGGCAAAGTCTGGCCCGTCTTTGACGCTTACCCGCTGGTTGTAGTCCAAGCGCAGATCCGACTGCAGCCAGGGCACGCCCCCATAGCGCTGCAGGTGACTGAGGGTGAGGGGAAAGGTGTAGGTGCCGTTCTCCTGGGATCCGCTGCGGTTGATGTTGAGGGTGGTGGTCGAGAGATCCCCCTGGAAGGTGGCATTGAGGCGGAGATCGGCATTGTCGTTGCGCCCGCCGGCAGGGCGGTAGGTGTTGTCCAGGTTGAGGTTAAGCTGTCCCCGCAGTTGGCCTTCTTGGCCGAAGATGTTGGCGGCGTAGAAGTCGAAATTGTGGTCAAGGCGGAGGCGGCTAGAAAAGCGCTGCTCGTCGGCCTCGGTTACCAGGTAAAACTGGGCCCGCCCATAGTTGACGCTGTCGGGGATGGGGAGGATGTAGTCGTGGACAAAGCCAAGGCCCAGGCCTTTCTTCTGCAAGACATCCAGCCGCAGGCCGCCAAAGTTGTACTCGTTGAAGCGGTAGGCCCAACTGGACTTGACAAACACTCCTTCCGCCTTGCTCCGCCCTGGCAGCACCCACTGGTGATCTCGCAGGCTGTAAATGAAAAGGGGCAGGTAGGCAATCTGCAGCCCCGCCCGCAGTTCGCCCTCCTTGCTCAGCTCGCCGCCAGCAAAGACGCGGGCATTGTAAACGATAACCTGGTTGTCGGGAAACACCTCCACCCGATCCCCTTGCACGTAGTGGGTGATGGGCGGCTCTGGTGAGGTGGTGAGGGTTGCCTTCTCAAGGAAGATCTGATCCCCCAACAGGGCGGTGGTCTTTTGGCTGCGCACAAAGATCTTGGTGCCCGGCTCCTCCCCAGGCAGGATCACCAGCGAGTTTTCAAATTGAGCCCTGCGACCGGGAATATCCAAGTCCAGGTTTTGCCCTTCAATTTGCCGGATCCCGCGCCCCTGCGGCCCAGGAGGCCACTCCATGCGAAAAGGGCCCTCGCTGCGCAGGCGCCGTTCCCGCCGGTAAAACACCAGCCGCTCGCCGCTGATGCGGGTGCCGTCAGCCAGCTGGATCTGGGCGTTCCCCTCGGCAATGCCCACATCTTGTTCAGCAAGGTAGCTGAGCACATCCCCGCTGACATTGACTTGATCCGGGTCAAGAGGGATCTGCCGTTGGACAGTGGTGGCCAGTTGCTGGCGAATTTGGGATCCCTGGCCGGCAGGGGGAGCAGCTTCTGGGCTTAGGTCCCGCAGCAGGGGGAACCGCTCCAACAACTGGGGAGCTAGGAGGGATCCGGCAGTGGGGGTGAATACCTCCGTCCCGCTTTGAGCTGTTCTCTGAGGGCTAGTATTCAAGTTCCCACCGGCTGGCGAGGTCAATGCCGTCTTTTGCCCTTGAGCAGTGGCCAGGCCCTCGACAGGGGAGAAGCCCCTTGCTTCGTTGGGCTGCTCTTCTACCTGCAAGTCAGCAGCTCGGGAAGTTATAGGCCAAAAGGAGCGAAGGGAGTCCAGAGTAGGAATAGCTGCAGTAGGCCGGGAAGACGGTGTTGCCTGGGCCTGTTGCGCCTGCTGCCGTGCATGGGCTGCTGTCCCCTCGGCCAAGAGCCGCTGTAGCCGCTGCCGGCTGAGCTCTTCTGGCGTGAGGGCCTTTTCAGGAGGGGTGCTAGACGGCGGGGAGGATGGAGCGATGGGATCCCCCAACAGGCTGGCGCCGGTGGGAGCAACCGGTTCTGGATTGGGAGCTCGGTGAGCCAGTTGTAGCTGCTGGGCCGAGGTTTGCGCTGCCCAAAAGCGCTGATAGCCCTCTAGGTTGGTAGGCAGGGGATCCGGCTGGGCAAAGACCGCCCTCCCCGTTCCCACCCACAGGGAGCTGCCCCAGCAAAGGGCTAGCCACCTTGCCCATGGGCTGAAGCCTTGCAAGAAGCTACCAGATCTCACCGCAAAAACCGCCACAGCAGACCGAGGCTTACCCCACCGAAAATCATGTTCGGCAGCCAGGCAGCTAGCCAGGGATCAATATACCCAACTCGACCCATCGCACGTCCCAGGCTCATCAGTACATAGTAAACAAACACCAGAACAATCGCTAGCGCCACACTGCCGTAGCGGCCAGTCTGCCGCACCGTCTGCAAGCCCAGGGGCGCCGCTACCAAGATGGCAAAAAAGCTGGCCAAAGGAATGGCGAACTTGAGGTGGTATTCCGTCAGGCAGCGGGCCACATCGGCAGCAGGACGTTGCTCCTTCCGGTATCGCTGACATTGCTCCCACAGCTCTGCTGCCCGTTGCTCCTGGGGCACCTTTTCGGCATACACCAGGCCCACCAACTGGTTGACAATGTTGAGCTCCATCTCTGCCACGTGGCCTTCGTAGTAGGTGCGCCCCTGCTCGTCATAGCGACGGATCACCACCCCTTGCAAATGCCACACCTGGCCCACCCGTTGGGCCCTTTGGGCTGAGATCACTTGCGGGTAGCGCAGATGGCCCGTCTCAGCCTTGCGATCCAAAATCAACAAGTCCTGCATCAAGCCTGTCTTTGGGTCCATCGAGCCAACGTGAAACCAGAGGTCGCTGTCCACCCGGACCACCTCTCCGGGGTTGAAGGGAAGAGCATCCTGGGCCAGGATGAGGTTGGTGTTGAGGGTCTTCACCTTTTGGTTGGTCTGGGGCACAATCACCTCATGGGTAAAGAGCGCTAGGCCGCTAATCAGCAGGCCAATGCAGAGCAGGGGAATTAACACTTTGCGGTAGGGGATCCCAGCCGCCCGCAGCGCCGTCATCTCGCTATCAGCTCCCATCCTGCCCAGGGTAAGCAGGGTGGCAAAGAGGGCAGCAATGGGAAAGGTAACCACCAAAATAGCCGGCAAGTTGAGGAGGAGAATGTGCAAAATTGTTAGAGGAGGAGCTCCTTTTTTCACCAGCAAATCGGCATAGATAAAAAGCTGGTTGCCCAGCATCATCACTGCGCCCCCCGCCACTCCCAGGAAGAAGGGGCGGATCATCTCCTTAAAAAGATAAAACTCCAAAAAAAAGCCTCCAAGCCTCAGGGATCCCCAAAAGCTCCCCTCCCCCGCAGTAGCTTTGCGCCGTTTACCCTTGGTCAATTGGGTGGACATTTGCCTTGACCACCTCAGACTGGAGTGCAACTTTGGCCGCCCCAGCCGGCATAGACGACGGAAGGCAAGAGCTGGATCCCTTCAGAGGGCATCGGTGAGGCGAAATTGAACCATCCCCTGCCGCTCTCCGTCCCCTTCGACGGTGTACTCATCCTGCTTTATATTCAGGGTGACCAGCTTGCCGCTGAGGCGGTTGGCGCCTCGGCACAGGTGATCCAAAGCATCGCGGCCGGGCAGCCCCTCGGTAGTTTTGCGGGGAATTGGATTGAGCTCGCCGCGATCGCAAAGCAGAACAGGAGCCTGCTCAGCGGTAATTCTGAAAATCTGCTCTTGGTCGGAGTACTCCGCCCGATCCCCTTCGACAGCGCGGTTGGCTTGCACAATGACCACCTGACCAAAGAAACGGGCGTTGCCGCTGGCTTGCTCAATTTCCACGTGGTTGGCGTAGATCACCGTCGGTTGATCCACATCCGCTTGAGTCTGGGGGTTTTGGAGGCGCCGCGCCAGCCAGTCTCCCTCGATCTGCTCGATCACCACCTCTCCCCGCAGCTCCACCTTCTCAGGGGTGATGATGGCCTGGTTGGCCTTGGCTTTCCGCCCCCGCTGGATAAACTCGACGGCCCCACTGAACTCCGAGGTGCCGGTGCGGGAGTTGTAAACCAGGCGGGCAGCCCGCACCTCCGTTTCAGCCTGGCGCAGCTCCTCCGTCAGGGATCCGCTGCCGCCAGCCGGCGTGGAGGTGGCCATCTGCCGGTAGAGCACATTCTCTTCAAAGACGAAGATCTTGTCGCGGTGGTTGCCCTCCAAACGAGCAGCCGTGAGCACCCGCCCAGGCTCGCGCAGGGTAACTCCCCCTGTCAACAGGCTTTGGGACTCGCGACGGCGGTAGATGCCCTGAGCTGCCTGGATGGTGGTTTCCCCCTGTTGAACTTCCAGGTTGCCTTCCCCGCGGGCAACTTGCGTGTTGCGGTCGTAGGTGAGGCGGTCGGCAATGATGGTAACTTCCTGGTTCTGGGGGTTTGGAGTTGCCGCGGAAGCGGGAGCAGCCTGGGCCAAGCGCAGGTCGGCCAGGAGGGGATCCCGGCTGCTCCCAGCAGCCACCTCCTGCAACACCACGCCACCCGAGAGAATGCTTTGCGCCTGTTGGCGTAGGTAAGTGCCTTGGGGAGCGCGAATCTCAAGACCCCCTTCGCGGATGCGCAGGTTGCCCTTCCCCTCGGCCACCTGCTGGGTGCGGTCGTAGGTGAGCTGGTCAGCGGTAATGGTGGTGGAGGTGGCGCCGTCCAGACCCTCCCCCGGCAGGACAACGAGCTTGCCCTGCTCGGCCCTGAGGAGGGCAAAGGGAAAGTTAAACGAGCCGGAGCGGCCTTGCAGCACCATTTCTTGCCCTTTGACGGTAAACGCTGCTGGCACTTCTATGCGCTCTGCAGGGGTAATCCTCAAGGCGCTAGTCAGGAGCAAGCTGCCGTCGTCACTTCTAACCTCCACTTCTTCCTCCAGGTACAGCTCGTCGGCAGTGGCATCGTAGCGGGCTCGCTTGGCCCGCCAAGTCACCTGCTTGCTGCTGGCAAAAAACGGACTCGGCGCGCCTTCCCCGGCATCGACACCGTCTCCATAGAAGTAGCCCCGCGCTCCCTGCTCGAACACCTGTTGCCCGGCAGCCAGCTTTACCTGTTCGGCGATGAGTCGCCAACGACGGCGTCCCCCCTGCTGTCCGACAATGTCCACCTTGCGGCTGACCGAAAGGGGCTGATCTGGGGGAAAAGGCTCCACTTTCACTTCTTCAATTTCAAGAGCCAAGGCCCAGGCAACCAAAGCCGCCAAGAGCCCGCTCCCCAAGAGCGCTACCCCTAGATTGGAATGGAAAAATTGCCGCATCCTTACGACTTCTCCGCTTTGATCCCCAGCTCCTCAACCCGGCAGTTAGGCTGTAGCTTAGCGCAGTTTGCCAGCAGCAGGAGGATCTAGATCACAACCCCCGTCTTCCCCTTAACTAACCCAAGCGGCTGAGGATAAAGCCCAGCCCCAGAAACAGCCCCAGCCAAAAGTGGAGGCCAACAGCAATGAACTTGGAATGACTAATCCGCTGCGGCTGATTGTGATAGGTGCCCAGCAGCCGGGAAAGCCGCACGGCAGACGGGATCCCGGCACAACCCAGAAGCGTCCAAGCTGGGAAAATCCCCAGCCCCACAAACAGCAGCAGCAGGCCAAAAATACTGCTGCAGATCCAGGGGACGAGGCGGGCGGAGCGGCGGGTGCCCAGGCGAACCACTGGCGAGCGCTTGCCGGCAGCCTGATCATCTTCCACTTGATGGAAATGGGAGCAAAACAGGATCAAGCTGGTTGCTATCCCCACCACCACCGAGGCTGCCAAGGCCGGCAGCGACCAAGTCCGACTTTGGCTGTAGTGGGCAGCCAAAACCGCCAGTGGCCCAAAGCTCAAAAAGCAGAGGATCTCCCCAAGCCCTTGGTAGCCCAGGCGCAGCGGCGGCCCCTGGTAGGCGTAGCCTAGCCCGCAGGCCAGCAGCACCAACAGCAACACCGTGGGATCCCCCTGCCGCCAGCTCAGCCAGAGGATCCCGGCTAGCCCCAGGGCCAGAAAGGCGTTGCCGACCCAGAACACCTGCGCCGGCTTGCCCGTCAGGTTGACTAGCGAGTGGAGCTTGTTTTTGTCCACTCCTGTCTGGGCATCGAACACGTCATTGCTGAGGTTGACCCAAGCCAGGAGGCAAACGGCCGCCCCCAAAAACACCAGCAAAATCTCCACGTCCATTGCACCCACCTGGGCGTAGGCAATGGCGGATCCCACCCAAATGGGCATGATGGCCACGCTGTAGATGGGGGGCTTGAGGGCGGCCATCCACAGCTGTCGCCGCAAGGAAGAATCGCGGCTGCTCTCTTCCCCAAGCTGGCCTTGGCTAGCCTTTGGATTTGTCTTAGGCGGCTGCGGCTGGGCAGGCATGGTGGCATTGGCTTGGTTCCGTACTTTTAGGTTAGGGGGCTCCTGTTCCCATCTCCAAAGATCTAAGGAACTTTGCAATCTGTGAAGAAGCTCCTCAAGTTTCGCCCCTGGCTCCTCTCCTTGTCTTGTTCGCGGAAGCGAACCGTAGGTTCAAGCGCCCTGCCAAGTCTCTATCGACGCTTGTCTTGTTTTCGGCCAAGGTGAGATTATCCCCCTCTTTTTTGCGCATGACTTCCTCTCTTTTCCCCTGGAATGTCCACGGCGCGGCAAGAGCCGGGCGGCCGCCGCTAAGCCCTGCTGATTGGCCAGAGAAGGAAAAGCCCCTCCTAGAAGCCTGCCAACAGCTAGCGCGGGCAACGGGGGTTCCTCAGATTCTCAGCTTGGCCTGGCCCTTCCCCGGGCTCAATCCCCTGGCGGCCCTGGCCCAAGAGTTGAGCTTGCTTCCTCTCCAGCACCTTCCTAGCTATTGCTACTTTGCCCACACGGTGCAGGGGGAACGGGTGCAAGTGCTGGGGTGGGGATCCCTGCGGCGGGCTGATCTTGCCGGAGAGAAGCGATTCCAGGTGGCGCGAGACTTTGTGCAAGCCCTGCAGCCTCATGTTCACACCGCTCCGGCTCCAAGTAGCCCCCAGGAGCGCCTATTGTGCTTCTGCCGTTTTGGCTTTGCCCCCCACAGTGGCGGCGGAGCAGCGCTGGTTCTGCCGCGCTGGCAGCTACTGCAGGTGCAGGGGGAGGTGGCGGTGGCGCGGCTCAACCTAGAAATTGGCCCCGACAGCGACTTGGCAGCCTTAGCTGGCCAGATCGCCACCTTTTTTGCCCACATGCAGCGCCTTGCCCAGGCCCCCTTGCCCGCCTGGAGGCCCCAGCCCCCTCTGGAGGTGGCCCTGGCAGAAGAGGCCCTCTTGGCGCGAATTGAAAAGGCCCTGCAAGTCATTCGGGCGGGATCCCTTGAGAAAGTGGTGCTGGCGGAAGCGGTAGACCTGGCGTTGCCCTCTCCCCCCGCCATCCCTTCGCTGCTGGCCTACCTGGAGGCCTATCATCCCGACTGCAGCGTCTTTGCCTTTGCCTCAGAAAGCAAGGGGGATTTGCCTCCCCAAGTCTTTTTGGGAGCCAGCCCAGAGCGACTGCTTTCGGTGTGGCAAGGCCGGGTGCAGATCGATGCCTTGGCAGGCTCGGTTGCCCGCGGCTCTACCGGGCCCCAGGATTGCCGCTTGGCCGAGGAGCTGCTCCGCAGCCCCAAAAACCGCCGCGAACACCAGTGGGTGGTGCGCTCAATTCAGGAGGCTCTGGGCTGGCTGGGGATGGATCCCTGGATCTCCCCTCAGCCACGGCTGCGCCGTTTGGCCCACATCCAGCACCTGCAAACTGTTATCGAAGCGGAACTTCCCGACCACGTCCACCTGTTTGACCTGTTGGCCCAACTCCACCCCACTGCCGCTGTAGGAGGCTATCCCCAGCAGGCAGCGCTGCAGTGGCTAGCGCAGCTAGAGCCCTTTGATCGGGCAAGCTATGCCGCCCCCTTGGGCTGGGTGGACTTACAGGGCAATGGCGAGTTGGTGGTCGGGATCCGCTCAGCCCTGATTGAGGGAAAGCGGGCCCGCCTGTATGCCGGCGCTGGCATCGTAGCCGACTCCAAGCCCGAGCAGGAGGTGGCTGAGATCCGCCTCAAGCTGCACGCGCTGGTCCAGGCCCTGGCCCTGCAGCCACCAGATTCCCGGGGCCCTTAGCCGAGAGCTTGCCAAGCCGCTACAACGGTCTTCCGAACAGTTAAAGTTAGAGAGCTGGCCTTGTCCGCAGCATGGTTACCCTCAATCCCACCTATTCCCTGCCCAGGGCCGGATCCCGCGCCCAAGTGGGTCTCTGGCCCGGCGTTATCGAGCATTACCGGGAGTGGCTCCCCGTCAGTTCCAACACCCCCGTAGTGACGCTGCATGAGGGCAATACCCCTTTGATCCCTGCTCCTGCGCTGAGCCAACGGCTGGGGCGAGACTGCCAGGTTTACCTGAAGCTGGAAGGCCTCAATCCCACGGGCAGCTTCAAGGATCGGGGCATGACCCTGGCGGTGTCCAAAGCCAAAGAGGCGGGGGCAGAGGCCATCATCTGTGCCAGCACCGGCAATACCTCGGCAGCAGCCGCTGCCTATGCGGCCAAAGGGGGCTTGCGGGCCTACGTGCTGATCCCTGATGGCTATGTGGCCAAGGGCAAGCTGGCCCAAACCCTGATGTATGGGGCGGAGATCATTGCCATTCGGGGCAACTTTGACCAGGCACTGGCCATGGTGCGGCAACTGGCGGAAGCCTACCCGGTGGCACTGGTCAATTCTGTCAACCGCTTTCGGCTGGAGGGGCAGAAAACTGCCGCCTTTGAGGTGGTGGATGCCTTGGGAGATGCCCCCGATTGGCTCTGTATTCCGGTGGGCAACGCCGGCAACATCACCGCCTATTGGATGGGCTTTTGCCACTACTACCAGCGAGGCAAGGCCAGCCGTCGCCCACGGCTCTACGGCTTTGAGGCTGCTGGCGCCGCCCCCATCGTCCTCAACCGTGTCGTGGAGCACCCAGAAACGGTGGCCACGGCCATCCGCATTGGCAACCCTGCCAGTTGGGCGAAGGCCAAGGCGGCCGTCCAGGTCAGCGGTGGCCGGGTGGACAGTGTAACTGACGAGGAGATCTTGGCCGCCTATCATCTGTTGGCAAGAGAGGAAGGGATCTTCTGCGAGCCGGCCAGTGCCGCTGCGGTGGCTGGATTGTTGAAATGGCGGGATCAGGTGCCTGCCGGCGCCCAGGTGGTGTGCGTGCTCACCGGCAACGGCCTTAAGGATCCCGACACGGCCGCCCAACAGGGATCTGCTCCCATCCACACGGGGGTTGTCCCCGATTTGGCTGCTGTGGCCCGCTTGATGGGCTTTTAGGGCTGCCGGATTCGGGTAGCGGGAGCATGACCTCCTCGCTCAACGTACTCCTAGGCAAATGAACTTGCCGCTGTTGCGAACAGGGACTACCAGTACAGCGCCAAGGCCCGCTTGCGCTCTTCGGGCTGTACGCCTTGGCTTGCAGCAGCCTGGCTTTGGTCAGCCTGCTGAACTAGCGGAAAGTGCCGCTCTAGCAAGGCAGGGACAGCTTGCGGAGAAACACCGCTGTAGCAAACTTTGTCGGGCAGGAACACCAGGTTTGGACCCCGCTGGCAATCTTTCAGACAGCCCACCCCCTGCACGCAAATTGAGCCAGAGTAGGCAGCCAAGTGGAAGTTCAGGGCCTGCATAACCGCTCCAGCTCCACGCCGATAACAGTTGGATTTTTGGCAGACCAGCACCTTACCTTTAGCCTTTGGAGCACCTGGCTCAGGATCTGCCTCGGCCCCGGAAGCTATACACCCTGCCCTCTCCCCGAGCGGAACCACGCGGTAGAGCACCCATTTCTCCCGCTCCTTGAGCAGATCGACTTCCCGCTCCCCCGCAATCTGCACCCTATCCCCTGGCTTGAGGGTACGGTAGAGGGCGGAACGCAGCGGCTGGGGGATCTTGCCGACAAACACTTCTGCTTCGGCCTGCCAGCGCAAGTACTTGAGCTTGCCATCCTTGTCGGGAAGAAATCCCAGGAACTGGCCCTCTACCTCAAACGGGATCCTTTGCTTAGCAAACTTGCTCATCTTGTCCGCCAGCCTCTGCGTTGAGGCGCCAACAAGCCTCTAGGCTGTCCAACAACTCCTGCCGCCGCGCCGTGTATTGGCGGATCACGCTGCGCACCTGCACCACAGCCAAAGGCGAGTCCACCTGCACCTGCAAATAGCCCTCTCCCGTACAGGTTGCTGGGATCCCCAACTCCACCAGCCGCCGCCGAATGCGCCAGCGCTCCCCTAGCGGGATCTGCAAGCAATAGCCACTTTCATAGGGCAGGGGGTTCATGGCCAGAAGCAAAGCCTCGGCAAATAAGTCTAAATGCAGCTAGGCAATAGTGATATAAGTTTTCAACAAGACGTTGCAAAAATGAGGCCTGCCTGCAAGCAGCAGGCCCCCTTGACCGGCAAGCCTGCTCTGGATCTGGGCTAGGCTCTGGCGTCCATCAAGCCAAACACTAGGCTGTCATTGGCCAGGAAGTGATTGAGGTGAAAGGCCCGATCCTCCGTCTTCAGCAAGATCTGCTCGTAGAGGTAGCGGGTGGCGCGATCCCCTAAGCTCTCCGCCTGAGCAGCCTGGCGCCGCAGCAGATCGATGATGGCCTGCTCCGCAGCCAGATCGTTCTTCAACATTTGCCGGGCCTCGAAAGCGCCATCGGGCTCAGGGGTAAAGCAGCAGAGCTTGGCCAAGCTGCTAAAGGTAGCCACTGGCACACCCCCCAAACCAGCAAGGCGCTCTCCCAGGTCGTGGACGTGTTCCCTCACCTGCTCGCAGTGATCCTTGAACAGTTGGTGTAGGGGGTAGAACTCAGTGCCCTCCACCACAAAGTGGTGCTTTTGGTATTGCAAGTACAGCCCTTGGAAGCTGGCCAGAAGGGCGTTCATCCCCTCGCAGATTGGCTGGGTGACCTCCGGGCCGAGCAGGACAGCGTTGTTGCGGACGGTGTTGAAGGCCTGACGCAAGGTTGAGGTTTCAGACATAGGGCAGGGTTCTCCAAAGTGAGGATACAGCTATCTACCCAGACTACCCAATGGAGTTGATTGAGTCGACGCAGGGGTTTTCGGTGTTGACTTTTCCCCAGCATAGGGCACACCAGTAGCTCTTGTGAATAGCTCTCAATAAAGCTTCTTGAACAAGCGCCAGGGGCGGAAACTGTGGGGGAGAGGATGGCACACTGGATTAGGGATCCCGTACCGACCCTCACTGGGGAAAGATCATGTCGCGGACGGAGGCGAGAATGCCCTCCTGGATTGAAAGACTTATTCACGTGACCCAGCGGGCTGTTGCGCGTGCTCGGGGGCAAGAGGGGAACCCAGAAGGTTGGGCCGGCTACCTGCTCCAAGAGAGTCTGCTAGAGGCGGAGGCCGAAATGGGCCATTGCAACATCCTGGTGATTGGCAAAAGCGGGGTGGGCAAAAGCACTTTAGTGAACGCAGTGTTTAAAGACGAGCTGGCCCGCACTGGAGTTGGCAGCCCTGTTACCCGCCACATTCGCAAGTACTCGAAGCAGGGTTGCCCAATTACCATCTACGATACACCTGGCATGGAATTGGCGGGAGAACAAAATACCCAAATCCGTCTCGAGGTGGCCCAACTCATCGACGAGCTGCGCTTTAAGGATCCCAAACATCACATTCACATTGTTTGGTATTGCATCCACCACGAGCTAAAGCGGCTGGAGGAAACCGAGCGCGAGTGGCTAAGAGAGTTAGAACTCAAAGATGTGCCAGTCATCCTGGTCTTGACCCAATGCCTGGAATACCCAAATCCCGAAGAGAGCGAGTTTTTCCAGTACTTGCAGCGCCAAAATCTGCCCGTTCGCTACATCGTTCCTGTTTTGGCCCGGGACAAGGTCATTAACCGACACCTCACCATACCCGCCCATGGGCTGGAGCACCTGATTGGCTGTACGTCGGAGCTACTGCCGGAAGCCGCTCGCCTTGCTTTCATCCGGCAGCAGTTGTTGCGGGTAGATCTCAAAGCTGATGCTGCTTTTAAGTATGTGTCGGCCTATGTGGCTAGCGCAGCGTTCATCGGGGCCGCACCCCTTCCTTTTGCGGATGCCCCTCTACTGGTAGCGTCACAAGTGGGCATGATTGCCAATATTAGCTTTATCTTTGGCTACAAAGCTTCTCCTTCTTTTTACTACTCTCTGATAGCGAGTCTGGCGGGCATTGGGGGCGCAGTGGTCACTGGGCGGGCGATTGTCTCCAACTTGCTAAAGATGATTCCTGGCGCGGGATCCCTTGCAGGCGGCATTATCCAATCCACCACAGCAGCCACCCTCACCCTTTCCCTGGGCTTGGCTTACATTGAGCTGATGAAAGCCATTGCTCGCGCTGAAATTCGAGGGATCCAGCTCTCCCAAAAGGAAGTGCAGGAGATCTTTGTGCGCGAGTACCGACAATATGCGGCCTCTAGGCGCACTGCTCTAAAAGAGTGAGGGCCGCTCCTATTGGCTAGGCAGCGAGCTGGAGCTATAGACGGATTGGGACTCTGCTGCAGGCAAAGGGGGGGAGCTCTCCAGCCCAAAGGTGCCATTGACTAGGTACAAAGGGCGGCCCTTGACCTCTTCAAAAACGCGGCCCAAGTACTCTCCAATCACGCCTAGACTAATCAACTGGATCCCGCCCAAAAACAAGATCATCACGGCCAAAGAGGCGTAGCCAGGCACATCGGATCCAAACAGCAAGGTACGGACGACGAGGAAAAGGCCATACAGCAGAGCGGCTAGCGAGATCCCCAGGCCCAGATAGCTCCACACCCGCAGCGGCCAGGAGCTAAAAGAAGTGATGCCTTCTATGGCTAGGTTCCACAGCCGCCAGTAATTCCACTGGCTTTTGCCGCGAAAACGGGGGGCGCGGTCGTAAAAAATGGCCACCTGGCGGTAGCCCACCCAGGCGAAGATCCCCTTCATGAAGCGGGTGCGCTCCCGCAGTTGCTTGATAGCATCCACCACCTGCCGATCCAAGAGGCGAAAATCCCCCGTATTGCGCGGGATCGGCACCTGGCTCAGCTGCTCGATCACCCAGTAAAACCCGTTGGCCGTTAGGCGTTTCAGCCAGCTTTCCCCCTGGCGACTGCGGCGCACAGCGTAGACCACCTGGTACCCTTGCCGCCATAGCTGCAGCATCTGGGGGATCAGCTCGGGTGGGTCTTGCAGGTCAGCGTCGATGGGAACAACAGCCCTGCCGGAGGCATAATCCAGACCCGCCGTGAGGGCAATCTCCTTGCCAAAACAGCGGGAAAGGTTGACCACCTTGATGCGAGGATCGCGGCGATGGAAAGCAATGAGCTTTTCTAGGGTGTCGTCCTGGCTGCCGTCGTTGACACAGATAACCTCGTAGGGGATCCCCAGGGGATCCAAGGTGAGCTGCAAGCGCTCAAACAGGGACTCTAGGTTGTCTGCCTCATTTTTGCAGGGGATGACAACCGAGAGCTCAGGAGTAAGGGGAGACATCGGAAAAAAAGTAGGGATTCTTTCTCTAGCAACTCTTGTGTTGAGCGCTGGGCCAGGGGGGACTTTAAGCCACTGTTGCCGCTTTTGGCCTCCCACCTAATTGAGCCTTTGACCCGCCCACGAGATTGGCTCTTGCCATCGGCCTGGTAAGTAATCTAGGACAAGGATGAAAGCTTGTCCACCAAGATTTGTCGACAAACTCAATCCTTACCCTCACTGGCTGGCCGACATCTCAGCCACAATCGAGCGCAGCTCGTCTTCGGAAAGGCGGTAGACCTTGTTGCAGAATTGGCAAACCACCTCCGCCCCTCTCTCGGTTTGGAGCATCTCCAGGAGCTCATCCCGCTCTAGCATGCGCAGCGCCCCCTTCACCCGCTCGGAACTGCAAGGGCAATGGAAGCGGACAGGGAGCACCTCTGGCGCTAGCTTGAGATCCAAGTCACCTAGCCAAATTTCTAGCAGCTCCTGCAAAGCTTTACCGCGGGCCAGTTGGGGGGTGAATTCCTCCACCTGGCTTAGCCGAGACTCTATCTCCGAGATCAAGTTGGCCGGCGCGCCTGGCAGGAGCTGCACCAGCACTCCACCGGCAGCACGGACTCGCTGGGAATCGAGGCTCACCCCCAGCAGAACCGCTGAGGGGATCTGCTCAGAGGAAGTGAGGTAGTAGCTGACGTCATCTCCCACTTCTCCTGAAACCAGCTCTACAGTGCTGGTGTAGGGCTGGCCGTAGCCTAAGTCCCGCACGACGTGCAAATAGCCGTAGCGCCCAACCGCCTGGCCCACATCCAACTTGCCCTCAGGGGTGAGGGGAAGTTCAATAGCCGGGTTGCTCACGTAGCCGCGCACTGTACCGTCCACGCCGGCATCGACGTGAATGCCACCAAGGGGGCCATTGCCCCTAATTTGCAGGCCAATCCGGGCTTGGGGTTCCTTCAGGTCAGCCGCCAGCAGTAGAGCTGCACTCATGGCTCGCCCCAGCGCCACTGTTGCTACATAGGAGAGCTGGTGCCGCTCCCGCGCTTCCTGGACTGCCTGAGTGGAAACAACGCTCACCACGCGAATGTTGTCTTCTGCCGCCGTACCTCGGATTAGGTAATCCGGAGGAGAGGGGGGAAGACTTTCAGAGATGGCTTTTGGGTTTTGCCATTGCTCTGAGCCGCAGGCGCCTTTCATCACAACCTCGATACTCCTCTCAGAAGCCAGCTTGCCGGGATCTCCTAGCGGCTTGGGCTTGCTGCAACTTCCTAAAATCAAAGCTAGCTTGCCCCATACCATCATAGGCAGCTTATCCCCAGGGCAAAGAGAGTTTGCAATTTTTCCCTCCCCTTACTAAGGTGTGCCATCCTGAGGATCCAGGCCAATCCAACACAACTCCTCGCCTTTTGGCCTTTTATGGTGGATCACCTCACCGCCCAACTCTTACAACATGCAGCCAAGCGCCGCTGGCAAGAACACGCCTATAGCCGATTTTTGCGGGACTGGCGCCGACAAGTGGTATTGCTGCGCCGCCAGCGTGCTGGAGAGTTTGGCCAACCGCTAGGGGATCCCTCCTGTGCCTTTAGCGCTCGATCGGCATGGTTGCGCTGCGCGGTCAATCCCCAGGGGCCCTGTCAGGGCTGCCCCCACTACCTGCCTCTTATCCCTCCAGCGCCGGCCTCCCGCCACAGCGGCTCGGAGTAGCTGCAGGATAACCCCAGGGCGCGACAAGCGGCGTTTTCCGTGCTCTACACCGCTGGCGCAAGCAGAGGGGGGAGGATACGCCCGGGCCCATTTGTGCCAGAATAAAGGACGATAATTCCATCGGCAAAGGCGGGATTCATGGCCCTCTACCTTTCGGCAGAGCACCTCCACGCCATCCGCCAACACGGCGAACAGGCCTTCCCCTACGAGGGCTGCGGCATTTTAATTGGCGAGCTCAACGGATCTGACAAGCTCGTCCACGAGCTTTGGCCGGTGGCCAACAGCTGGGATCAGGCTGAAAACCCCTTGGCGGATGGGGAGTCCAGCCGCCGTCGTTTCTTGATCGAGCCAGCTGACTTCAAGCGAGCCAGCGACTATGCTCGTGGCAAGGGCCTAGGGATCCTAGGCACCTACCATTCCCATCCCAACCACCCTGCCCTCCCCTCCGAGTTCGACCGGCAGCATGCCTTCCCCTGGGGCTTTTCCTGCGTGATCGTCAGCGTGCGCGAGGGCAAGGCAGAAGAGGTGGCCAGCTGGGTTTTGGACGAGCAGGAACAACTGCAGCGGGAGCCCATCCAGGTTTGGGCGGAGGCATCCCCTGCCTTGCTCTAAGCCTCTCTTTGGCTGGGGAGCAAAGCGGTAGTCTGGACTGGAGAGTTGGCCAGAGGATCCCAGAGCCTCAAGTGTTCCCTCAAGATCGCTAGACTCTTTTCCCGAACCCCTATGGCAACCAAGATCTTGATCCCTGCCCCCTTGCGGCCTTACACCGACAATCTGGAAGCGGTCGAAATCGAAGGTAGCAGCGTTGGCGAGGTGATGCGCAACCTAGTTACCCGCTACAGTGAGCTCAAGCGGCACCTCTACACGGAGGATGGCAAGCTGCGCAACTTCGTCAACGTCTACCTCAATGACGAGGACGTGCGCAACTTGGCCCAGGGCGATGACACCCCTGTAGGCGAAGAGGCTGTCATTAGCATCGTCCCTGCCATTGCCGGAGGGTGGTGACCATGTTGAACCTAGACACCAGCCAAGTCACGCTCTCCCGCGAGGAGATGGAGCGATTTTCCCGCCATTTGATCCTGCCGGAGGTGGGCCTGGAAGGGCAGAAGCGGCTAAAGGCGGGCAAGGTGTTGTGCATTGGCACAGGCGGCCTTGGCTCGCCCCTGCTGCTTTACTTGGCCGCAGCCGGCGTGGGGCGGATTGGCATTGTTGACTTTGATGTGGTTGATGTGTCCAACCTGCAGCGGCAGGTCATCCACGGCACCTCCTGGGTGGGCAAGCCCAAGGTGGAATCGGCCAAAAACCGCATCCTGGAGATCAACCCCTACTGCCAGGTGGATGTCTACAACACCGCCCTGAAGGCTGACAATGCCCTAGAGCTGTTTGCCAACTACGACGTGATTGTCGATGGCACTGACAATTTCCCCACCCGCTACCTGGTCAACGATGCCTGTGTTTTAACGGGCAAGCCCAACGTCTACGGCTCCATCTTCCGTTTCGAGGGGCAGGCAACGGTTTTCAACTACGAGGGCGGTCCCAACTACCGCGACCTCTACCCCGAGCCACCCCCGCCAGGCTTGGTGCCCTCCTGTGCCGAGGGGGGGGTGTTGGGGATCCTCCCGGGCATCATCGGCCTCATCCAGGCAACTGAGACCGTGAAAATCCTGCTGGGCATCGGCACGACGCTAAGCGGGCGGCTACTCCTTTACGATGCCCTGAAGATGAGCTTCCGCGAGCTAAAGCTGCGCAAGAATCCTGACACCCCGCCCATTACTCGGCTCATCGACTACGAGCAGTTCTGCGGCATCCCGCAAGCGCGGGCTGGAGAACAGGCAGAAATCCCCGAGATCACGGTAGACGAGCTGAAAGCATGGATGGATGCCGGCAAGGATTTTGTGCTTGTCGATGTGCGCAATCCCAACGAGTGGGAGCTTGGCCGGATTCCAGGTGCTCACTTGATCCCGTTGCCCCAGATTGAAAATGGAGATGGAGTGGAGCAGGTGCGGCGGCTTCTCAACGGCTCGGAGCTAGTCGTCCACTGCAAAAGTGGGGTGCGCTCGGCCAAAGCCTTGAAGATCCTGAAGGCAGCCGGGATCGAGGGGAAAAACCTGCGCGGTGGTATCCTTGCCTGGGCTGAAGCCTACGATCCCTCCATTCCTAAATACTAGTAGTCCATAGCTCTGGCCCTCCCTGGGGGTTCGCTTAGGATAAACTGGAGGGCTCTTTTTACCCCCATGAGCGCCATTTTGCCAGCGGAGACGGAAACCCTCTTCCACTCCATCCCCGAAGCCCTGGAAGACCTTAGGGGTGGCCGCATGGTCATCGTGGTCGATGACGAGAATCGGGAAAACGAAGGGGATCTCATCTGTGCTGCCCAGTTTGCCACGCCAGAGGTGATCAACTTCATGGCCACCCATGGGCGGGGTCTTATCTGTCTAGCCATGCAGGGATCCCGCCTCGACGAGCTGAAGATCCCGCTGATGGTGGGGCAGAACACCGACAGCAACCAGACTGCCTTTACGGTCAGCATCGATGCCGGGCCAGAGTTAGGGGTTTCCACGGGCATTTCCGCTGCCGATCGCGCTCGTACCATCCAGGCGGCCATCCATCCCCATACGCGGCCGGAAGACCTGCGCCGACCGGGGCATGTCTTTCCCTTGCGGGCAAGAGAAGGTGGGGTACTCAAGCGGGCCGGGCACACCGAAGCAGCGGTGGATTTGGCCTTATTGGCAGGGCTTTACCCGGCAGGCGTGCTCTGCGAGATCCAAAACCCGGATGGCTCCATGGCTCGCTTGCCCCAGTTGGTTGAGTTTGCTCGCAAGCACAATCTTAAGATCATCACCATTGCCCATCTCATCGAGTACCGGCTGCGCACGGAGCGGTTGGTCCATCGTGGGGCTACCGCCACCCTGCCGACGGAGTTTGGCCAGTTTCAGGTCTACGGCTACCGCGACACCCTCAACCAGGTAGAACACCTAGCGCTTGTGAAGGGGGATCCGACCCAATTTGCCGCCGAGCCTGTCCTGGTGCGTGTGCAAGCGGAGTGCCCCCTGGGGGATGCATTGGGATCCCTGCGCTGCGACTGTCGTCGCCAACTGACTGCTGCCCTGAAGATGATCGACCACCAGGGCAAGGGGGTGCTGGTGTACCTGCGGCGCCCAGAGCTTAGCCTCATCGAGCAAATTCAGTCCTATGCCCGGCAGGATCTAGGTCTTGCCGAGACGGTGCCAGCAGGGGCAATGGACCTGCGCGATTACGGCATTGGCGCCCAGATTTTGCGGGATGTGGGGGTGCGAAAGATGCGTCTTATCAGCAACACCTCCCGCCACATCAGCGGCTTGAGGGGATTTGGCCTGGAAGTAGCCGAGCGGGTGCCCCTGCTACTGGAAGAGTCGGATCTCAGTTTGCAGATGGAGCCCTCCTGCTCTCTTACCGGAAAGTTTGAACCGCAGCTCCACTCCGGTCTAGGACGGTAGGGCAGTGGAGGGTCGAGGGCCCTAGCCCAAAGACGGCGCAGGATCTGCTCTCGACGCCGGAAGCGCTAGAAGAGCTCCTTGCGGCAGCAGGTGCTGTGCCAGAACGGGGACTTCGGACTGCAGTCGCAAGAAGCGAACGAAGACAGGGATCGCTGGCCAGGAAAGCCGCGCCAGTACCCCTTGGGAACTGCTCCGGCAAACCTTAGGGGATCTCCTCTCCTAGCGGGAGTGGCGACGCTCCGGCTTCGTCTTGCTGCAGACCATTCAGAATCGTTACAGTAGTTTACGTTCCTTAGCAGAGCAGGTTTCCCCTATGGCCCTCCTTCAGCGGTTTCTCGGGCTGCTGACTTCTGTCCTGCGTCACGACAGCGTTGGCCCGCGGTGGTCTCAGGTGGGCTGGACAATCCTGCGGGGGGTGGCAGGGCTCTTCATGATCCACAACGGCCTCGATAAACTGGCGGATGTCGAAGGGTTTGCAGCGGCTTACGTAGAAGTCATCGGCTTGCCCTTCCCAATCTTTTTCTCCTATGTAGCTGCCTACACTGAACTGATCGCGGCCCCCCTGGTAGCCCTCGGCCTGTTCACCCGGCCTGCCGCGTTGAGCTTGGTAGCAACAATGGCGGTGGCCATGTTTCACCACATCAAGGTGGCTGGTTTCAGCGTTTCCTACCTGGAGCTATCAGCTATCTACGCGGCCATCTTCTTGGCCTTTGCTGTGAATGGTGGCGGCTGGTTTTCGGGGGATCAGCTTTTGGTGAACGCCATCGAATCGTGGCTAAACCGCGCTAGCCGAGAAAAGCTGGAGAGCTTGCAGTCTTCTTTGCAAGCGGCTACAGAGCAGGTTAGGGCAGCGGAGAAAGAAGCGGCCGAAGCCCCTCCGCCGCCTCCCTCCTGAGCTGGTCCCTTCCCTCAGGTCTGCGGGTGAGGGCTAAGCGCGACCAGCAGCCCGCTCCATCAGGCGTTGATGGGTGGAGCGCACAGGCTCTCCCGGCCTAGGCCGTCGCTGCACGTAAGTGCCGTCAGGACGCAGCTCCCAAGCCTGCCGGTTGTCTGTCAGGCAGATGTCCAGAATAACCTTCAGCTCCTGCTTCAACACCGGATCCTCCACGGGGGCAACCACCTCGACGCGGCGATCCAGGTTGCGGGTCATGTAGTCGGCGCTGCCGATGAAGTACTCCTCCTGGCCGTTGTTGTAGAAGTAAAAAATGCGGGAGTGCTCCAAAAAGCGCCCAATGATGCTGATGACGCGGATGCGCTCGCTCAAGCCTGGGATCCCTGGCCTTAGGCAGCACATGCCGCGCACAATGAGGTCAATCTCCACCCCTGCCTGGCTAGCCTCGTAGAGCAGCCGGATCATTTCCGGGTCAGTGAGGGAGTTGATCTTGACGATGATCCGCCCCTGACCCCCTGCCTGAGCGTGGCGCATCTCGCGGCGAATGAGAGCTTCCATCCCCTGGCGCAGCGTGCGGGGAGCTACCAGGAGCTTGCGGAAGTGCCGCTGCCGCGAGTAGCCAGTGAGCACGTTAAACAACTCGGTAACATCGTGGCAGAGCGTCTCGTTGCAGGTAAACAGGCCTAGGTCGGTGTAGATACGGGCAGTTTTGGGGTTGTAGTTGCCGGTGCCGATGTGGACGTAGCGGCGCAGGGATCCCTCCTCTTCTCGCACCACCAAAGCCAGTTTGCAGTGGATCTTCAGCCCTGGCAGGCCATAGGCCACGTGAACCCCGGCTTTTTCCAGCTTCTTGGCCCAGAGGATGTTGTTTTCTTCGTCAAATCGAGCCTTCAGCTCCACCAAAGCGGCCACCTGCTTGCCATTTTCGGCAGCTTGGATGAGGGATCCCACCACTGAGGAGTCTCCGGAGGTGCGGTAGAGGGTTTGCTTAATGGTGAGCACCTGGGGATCGTTGGCCGCTTCCTCCAAAAATCGCTCTACGCTGGCGGCAAAAGACTCGTAGGGGTGGTGCACCAGCAGATCCCCTTCCCGAATGACGGCAAAAATATCCACCGGCTCCTCGCTCACCGAAGCAGTGCGCAGGCGGGGCGGTGTGACGGGCCCCCAAGGCGGATCCTTCAAGTCGGGCCGGTCTAGGTTGAGGAACGCCATGAGCCCGCCCAGGTTCAGAAGGCCATCCACTTCGTACACCAAGTCGGCATCCAGGTGGAGTTCCTCACACAGCCGCTGGCGGATGGCAGGGGGCATCGACTTGGCAACCTCCATGCGCACCACCGAGCCGAAGCGGCGCTTGCGCAGCTCTTCCTGAATGGCGGCAAGCAGATCGTCGGCCTCGTCCTCCTGGATGGCTAGATCAGCGTCGCGGGTGATGCGGAAGGGATGGTACTCCAGCACCTCCATGCCCACAAACAGCGCCTCCAGGTGGTGGGCAATCACCTGCTCCAGCGGCACAAAGCTCACCCCATCCCGCAGGGGCACAAAGCGGGGCAGGGTGTTGGGCACTTTGACGCGGGCAAAATGCTCCTTGCCCGTTTCTGGATCCCGCACCACCACCGCCAGGTTAAGGCTGAGGTTGGAAATATAGGGGAAAGGATGGCCCGGATCCACCGCCAGGGGGGTGAGCAGGGGAAACAGGCGGCGATCGAAATACTCCCGCAGTTCCTGCCGCTCTGCCTCCGTCAGGTCGCTAAAGTTGCGGATGTGAATGCCTTGCTCTGCCAGCTTAGGCACCAGCTCTTGCCGAAAGCACTCGTGCAACTTTTGAATCAGGGGCCGTAGGTGCTGGGAAATCTGGCGCAATTGCTGCTGGGGGGTGAGGCCATCGGGGGTTGGCAGCAGCACGCCTGTTTCCAACTGGCGGCGGATCACTGCTACCCGCACCATAAAGAATTCGTCCAGGTTGCTCTCGAAAATAGCCAGAAACTTCAGCCGCTCCAGCAAGGGAGTGCGCTCGTCCAGGGCCTCGTGCAACACCCGGGCGTTGAACTCAATCCAACTGAGCTCGCGGTTAAAGTAATGCTCGGGCAGGGCATAGCCCTCTTTGATGGGGGCAGTCGGGATCCCACCCGGGTCAACCCCAACTTCCGCTGGACAATTGCCCGGGCCAGGGTTAGAGGAAGGAGTGTTTCCTGGAGGCAACATCGTCATAAGGCGGGATTGGCGAGGGGGCAGCCGACCCCATCCTATCCTGCTGACTCTCCCTCAGGGGTTCTGCTCGCCCTGGACAAAGAAGAGGCATCCCCAACCGGCTGGGGCGGACGTTCCGGCAGCAGACCCTGTGGACGAGTGAGGAGAATAACCTGCAGGAGGAGCCCGATGAGCAGAATGCGCAAGGGGCCGGCCCGCGTGGCCCACTGGGGCGGCAGACGATTGGTGAACAGTTCACTGGCCGACCACACCCCCCAAATGGCCAGCGCCCCCAGCAAAGCGCCACGGTTGTTGCCACTGCCCCCGGCAATCAACATCACCCAGACAATGAAGGTGGCAAACTCGGGCTGAAAGGCTTCCGGGCTGATGAAGTTGACAAAATGGGCATAGAGGGCCCCTGCCAACCCCATGAGCATGGATCCCAGGACAAATGCCTGGAGACGAAACTGGAGGACATCTTTGCCCGCAGCTAGGGCTGCCGGCTCGTCCTCCCGAATGGCCCGCAGCACCCGTCCCCAAGGGGAGCGATAGGCCCGCTCGCTTAGCCAGTAAACGCCTGCCAAAACCAAGAGCACCAAGCCCAGGTACAGCAGCGTATCCTGCCCTGGGATCCAACCGCGAAAGGGCCGCGGGATGCGAGTGATACCGCGTACGCCGTTGGTTAGCCAGCCCTCGTTTTTCAGGATTTGGCTGATGATCTCGGCAATGCCAATGGTGGCGATGGCCAGGTAGTCAGAGCGCAGGTTTAGGGTAATCAAGCCAATCAAAAAAGCAATGGCTCCCGCCACTACCGCTGCCACCGCAAAGCCCACCCAAAAGGGCAGCGCAAAGCCCCCCAGATGTTCAGGGCTTGGCGGCGTCGTAACAATAGCGCTGGCGTAGGCCCCCAGGGCAAAAAAGGCCCCCACGCCAATGTTGAACATACCGGCGTAGCCCCACTGGATGTTGAGGCCCAGCGCCAGTACGCTGTAGATCCCAACCAAAATCAAGAAGAAAATGGCATAGCTCAGCATCAGGCTCGCCCCCCCACTAGCCCAGTAGGCCGGAAGATCAGCAGGAGGACCAGGATGGCAAAGGCCACCCCCGTCTTGTAGGCTGGGCTAATCACCAAGGTCGAGAACTCCTCCGCTAGGCCAATCACCAACCCCCCAGCAATGGCTCCGTAAGGACGACCAATGCCGCCGAGGATGGCAGCAGCGAAAACGGGCAGCAACAGCCGCCAGCCCATCGTAGGGTGCAGCCGGGTATCTAGGCCGAGGAAGATGCCCGCCAGACAGGCCAAAGCCGCCCCGAGGGTCCAGGTCCAGAGAATGATCTGCTCCGTATCGATGCCGGTCACCTTGGCCAAGTCAAAGTTGTCGGCCATGGCCCGCATGGCTTTCCCCACCCGCGTGTGCTGCAAAAACAGGTGCAGCGCCACCACCAGCAGCGCCGTTCCCGCCAAAATCACCACCCAGTCCGGCTTCATGCGCAGCCCACCCAACTCCCAGGGGATCTGGATGCCCTGGCGGTACACCTGGTTGTCGGGTCCCCAGAGAATCTGCACCAGGCTGCGCAAAATCAGGGCCGTGCCAAAGGAGGAAATGAGCAAAATAACGGGGGCCTCCCGGCGCAGGCGGCGATAGACCCATCGGTCGATCCCCACCGCACACACTGCCGTTGCCAAGGCTGCCGGGATCCAACTGACCCCTAAGGGCCAGCCCCAGCTGACAAAGGTCAGGGCAAAATAGGCCCCCAAGGTCATCAGATCCCCGTGGGCGAAGTTGGCAAAGCGCAAAATGCCAAAGGTCAGGGACACGCCAATGGCCCCCAGGGCGTAGATGCTGCCCAACACAAGGCCGTAAATGAACAGTTGCAACAGTTGCTCCACAGCTGTGCCGCCATCTCTTGCCTGATGATGCCACAGGCGGATCTCAGTAGGATAGCGCTAGGGTATGGGGAGGGCGCCCAAGAGAGATCCATGCAGCCTCATTCTCTTTGGATGCTAGGGTGGCTTGTGGCTTTCGCTCTGCTGGGCCCTGCCTGTAGTGGGCCAGAGCTGACGGCAAGCAGGGATCCCACACCTGCAGCCTCCCTTCCCACCCCCCAGTTACTCTACGAAGACATCACCCTTACCCAGGCCAAGCCCGACGGTGGTCTGCTCTGGCGCTTGAAGGCACGCCTAGCCAAGTACGAGCCGCCGCCGTCAGAGGCTACCCCCGTGCAGTTGGGATCCGCCCATTTGGAGGCCATCGAGGGAGAGTTTTTTGACGAAGACGACCGCGCCGTTCGCGTCCGGGCCAAGCAGGGATCCGCTTACCCCAGCCAACGGCGGCTGGAATTGAGGGGGCAAGTCGAGGTGGAGTCCGAGCGGGATAACCTGCGCCTACAGGCCCAGCGGCTGGAGTGGCTGCCAGCCCAGCGCCTGCTCAAGGCCGAAGGCGAGGTAAAAGTGGAGCTGTTGGAGGATCAGGGCTTCCTGCAGGGGGATCGCCTGCTGATGGACTTTGGCCAAGGTCAGATGCAGGTGGAGAACCTGGATCCCACGCAACCGATACGGGCAGAGTATCGGGCTCCAGAGCTGGAGCTAGCTGCTAGGCGCTTCCTATGGCAGTTTGGCGCGGGGGAAGTGCAGGCGCTGGGAGCAGTAGAGGTGTATGCCCCCCGGCAAAGCGTGCGCCTTAGTGGCGAGGAGTTGCGGGCTCCCCTGCCTCTAACTGAGCTGCGCCTGGTGGGCAATGCGAAAGCCAAAACCGCCCGCGTCAGCAGGGCAGCGTCCCTCGAGGCCCAGGAGATCCGGTGGCGCATCGGCTCCACCCAACTGCAGGCTCTGGGCCAGGTGCGCTACCGCCAGCCTAGTCAGGCTTTGACCGTGAGTGGCGACAGGGGCCTCCTCGACTGGCAGAGCAACACCATCCGGATCCAAGGCAACAGCCAAACCCATCTCACCCTGCCCTAGGGGCCAAAAGGCAGGTGGGAGCATGTCAAGATAGTTTAAGAACCCTCTGCGGTGGGTTGTGGTGAGGTTTCCAGAAATGGCAGAGATCCCGAAGGGGGAGCGCCCCAATATCCTGTTGATTGTGCTCGATACCCAGCGGGCGGATCGTCTCTCTTGCTACTGGTCGGAGGAAGAGCGGGCCCGCCAAGTCCCCACCAGCCCCAACCTGGATCGGCTGGCTGCAGAATCCACTCTCTTCGAACGGGCCATTGCCCCTGCCCAGTGGACGATCCCCTCCCACGCCTCCCTGTTTACAGGAGAGTACCCCAGCACCCACCAGACCATTCAGGCAGACCTAGAGCTGAGTCCTACCCTACCCACCCTGGCAGAGCTGCTGAAGCTGGTTGGCTACACCACCGTTGGCTTCTGCAACAACCCCCTAGTCGGGATCTTGAAAAATGGCCTGCGGCGCGGCTTTGACACCTTCTACAACTACGGCGGGGCTCTGCCCACCCGCCCCCCTGAGGGCAACCCTCTGCCGCCTCCCCTCAACCGCTGGCTGGCCGCCTACACCCAGTTTTGGCGCCGCCTCTCCTACCCCGTGCAAAATGCCTTTGCTCGCTCCGACACCCTTTTTCAGTTGGCCCTGCACCCCTGGTTTGCCTCCCTCTGGACCTGCTTGATGAACTTTAAGGGCAACACCGCTGCCTCCATTGCCGACCTCAATCGCTACCTCCAGCAAATGGCCCGCCGCCCTGCGGGGGCGCCTCCTTTTTTTTGCTTTGTCAACCTAATGGAGACGCACCTGCCCTACTGGCCGCCAGAGCCTTTTGTGCAGAAATACGCCCCCTACTTTAAGAGCAGCCGAGAGGCCCGGGATTTCCTGCGCCAGTACAACGCTGAGCCCTACCGCTGGATGGCACCCCTACCGCAGCCGCTTTCTCCCCTGCAGGCGCGGGTGCTGCGGGACATCTACGATGCAGAAGTAGCCTACCAGGATCACCTGCTGGGATCTGTCTTTGCCACCTTGCGCCACACTGGCCTGGAGCAAAACACTCTGCTGGCCATCGTCGCCGATCACGGCGAAGGCTTAGGAGAGCACGATTTCGTCGGCCACGCCTTTGTGGTTTACGAAGAGCTCATCCGCGTGCCCCTGATCCTGCACTACCCCGGCCACTTTCCTGCAGGAAAGCGGGTGGCCACCCCCGTTTCCACCCGCCGCCTCTTCCACACTCTCCTGGAGGCTGCCGGCTTTGGCCCCAGCCTTTCTCTAGCCGACGGCACCCCTCGGGTTAGCCTCCGGCTCCGCCGCGAAGTTGCCCGCCTTAGCCTAAGCCGTACCCTGGCTGGGGAGGATCCCGAGCAAGGCGTAGTGCTTAGCGAGGCCTTCCCGCCGCAGATTCTCTTGCGGGCCATGGAAAGCCGCAACGACAGCCTCTTGCAGGCCCGCGCCTGCTACGCCACCCGCCGCGCCCTCTACGAAGGAGGGATCAAACTCATCCAAACTGGGGAGAGCCCTAGCCTCTACAACCTAGAGCAGGATCCGGCGGAGCAGCGGGATCTGCTCTTGGCTGAGCCTGGGGATCCGGCGTTGGGATCCCTTTCTCCCCAAGCTTGGCTAATTCGCCTGCAACAAGGGCTAAGGCGGTGGCTGGAGTGGGCTGAATCGCGCCGCCCCAGCTTGGCTCCTCGCAAGGTGGATGTGGAAAGCGATGCAGACTTGCTGCGGCGGATGCAGGAGCTGGGCTACCTAGAGTAGAAGCTACTCCAGCTCTCCTTCTTCCCCCCAGTGATCCTGGAGGTAGCTGTGGAGATCGTAGGCGTCAGTCTCCTCGAGATCCGGCGCTGGCCAATCCTCGTTTTGCCCGCCGATGATGACGCGGGTAAGGCCAATGTACTCTAAGCTAAGGGTGCGCAGGGCATTGATCAACACGTCCAGCGCCATTGCGTCGGCAGTGCCCAGGTCAAACCAGCAGCGGGCCCAGTTGCCCTTCTCCTCGAGGGATCCCATGTTGTGCATGAGCGAGGTGACGGGAGGCAAGTCACTGGGGTACTCCAGGTAGCTGAGATCCGCCTCAGCCTCCTGAACCACCAAGCGCTCGGCGTTAAATCCTCCCAGCTTGCCCAGCACATACCACGATTCCAGCACTTCCCTGAGGTACTCCAGCTCTGCCGGCACGGGCGGCTCGGCAAACTCAAACCAAATCCAGAGGTTGCCTGGATCGCACTCCCGAAACTCCACTTGCATGGACGGTTTCTCTGCCAGAAGCCAACTTTCTATCGTGACATACTCCCGCCCTCACCCTGTCGGGTAGAGTGCGGGCTTCATGGCTTACGCCACGCTTCGCTAACAGTGACTCCGGTTAAGGACATTTCCTGAGCTTAAGGACTCCGTCCCGCTGGCGCGAAAAGGACGGGATGCCCCACCGCCCTGTACTTGATTAAGTAAGGCAGAGTTCTGTTCGCGTAAGCGGGACGTAGTCCTTTCCCTGGGCAACTCCAAGCCGCAGTGAGGGCAGGAATGCCACCTCTCACTCAGGCTTTTGGGGACTTTCCGACCGCACCCAGAACACTCTTGACTTGTGCCGTTGGGGTTCACTGCAATCGTCAACAGTCCAGCTCTCTCAGCCTTACTGTGAGAATGCGCAAGAAACTGGTCCACCCGGCATCCAGAACAGATTTGGCTAGGTTGGTTCTGGCAAGACCCTTAACGTTAAGCGCCTCATGGGCAATGTTTTTCCCCTTGCTCAGCAACCACTTGGCTACCTTGTCGTGGAAGTCTTTGCGCTGATTGGCGACTTTCAGGTGCGCCTTTGCCAACCGCTTCAAGGCTTTCTTGTAGCGGTTTGACCCCTTCCGCTTACGGGACAAAGACCGCTGCAATTGCTTCAACCTTTTTTGTGCCCTGCGATAGTACCGTGGAACTGGAATGGCTTCCCCCTGGTCAGTCACTAGAAACGAATCCAACCTCATATCGATCCCTATCGTGTTTTCCAGGGTTGGAGGGTCGGGATCAAGTTCGGGAACAGAAGAGTCTTGCAGGCTCAACGTCACATACCAGCCATCAGCCTTACGGGTGACGGTAGCCGTCTTAATCACAAAACCTCCAGGCAGAGGACGGTGCTGGATGAGCTTAACCAAGCCGATTTTAGGCAAGTGGATAAACTTTCCCCGAATACAGTTCTGTTTCATCTGGGGATACGTAAAGGAACGATACCGACCTGCCCCCTTAAACCTTGGCTTGCCTAGCCTCTTGCCGTTAATGTTTCCTTTCAGCCAGCGGTCAAAGGCTTGCTGTACTCGCTCTATGCAGTTTTGCAAGACTTGCGAGTGAATGGTCTTGTACTCCGGAAAGAGTGCTTTTGTGTTTACTAGGTCGCGCTTCTGTGAGTAGTAGTCTGGCTCATCTTTCAGCTCAGGTAAGTGACAGACCAGTAGAGAACAGGCATGGACATCGCAGCGGTTTTGTTTCCACCACTTGAAGCGCTCTGCTAAGCGATAGTTGTACTGCTTGCGCAGCAACTCTAGCCACTTCTCCATCAGGGCAATTTGGCTAGAAGTAGGACGCAAGCGGTACTGGTAGGCAACTCTCACGTAAGAGTATCCAAGAGCTACTACACTGATTATAGCAGCAGTGAAAGCTGAAGGGCTATGAAAGACGACTTTGTCTCTAGCGGCAGGGCTGTGTCCGATTTAAAGGCGCACTTAGTCTTAACGACCAAGTACCGCCGCCAGGTACTCACTGCTGAGATGTTACAGCGCTTACATGAGATCCTGTATAATCTCTGCCAAAAATGGAACTGCAAGCTTATTGAGTTTAACGGTGAAGTAGATCATGCTCACCTTCTATTTCAATACTACCCACAGATAACTTTGTCCAAGTTTGTGAATAATATTAAATCTGTCTCTAGTCGCAGACTGAGAAGCGAATTTACGGACAGAAGGATCTACCGAAAAGATGTTCTGTGGAATGAATCGTATTTCATTGCTTCGTGTGGCGGCGTTACCGTTTCGGTTTTGCGTCAGTACATTGAAAACCAAGGTGTCCCCGCCTCTCATCCCGACCCAAGCGCTCCGCGCCGCCAGCGCGAACACCCTGGCGGGTAGAGGGCGGGGCTTCCCGGCGGGGCTAGCTAACGGGCCGTGGCCGACGGCAAGGCTCCAAAGGAAGCCAAAGCGTCCTATACTAGTGCGGCTATCGCCCTTGCATGGAGGCTGCTGCCTATGTCTGAACTCCTCCCCTTGCCCTCGCTCCACAACCAGGTGGCCGTGGTTACGGGAGCCAGCCGAGGCATTGGCCGGGCCATTGCCCTGCATCTAGGGGCCATTGGCGCCAAGGTAGTCGTCAACTACGCCCACTCTGCCGCCGAGGCCGAAGCGCTAGTGCAGGAGATTGCCGCCGTGGGAGGGGAGGGGATGGCCCTGGCCGCCGATGTCTCCCAACCCCTAGAAGTGGAGCGGCTCTTTGAGCAGGTGATGGAGCGGTGGGGCCGGGTGGACGTGCTGGTTAACAATGCTGGCATTACCCGCGATGCCCTCTTGTTGCGCCTAAAGCCGGAAGACTGGCAGGCAGTGCTGGATCTCAACCTTACGGGAGTCTTCCTCTGCCTGAAAGCAGCCGCCAAGATCATGGTCAAGCAGCGGCAGGGACGCATCATCAACATCACCTCAGTGGTGGGCTTGGTGGGCAACGCCGGCCAGGCCAACTACAGCGCTGCCAAAGCGGGGGTAATTGGTCTAACCAAGACAGCAGCCCGCGAGCTGGCCAGCCGCAACATCACCGTCAACGCTGTCGCCCCTGGCTTTATCACTACCCAGATGACGGAAAAGCTGGATCCTGGCCCCATCCTGGCCCAAATTCCTCTGGGGCGACTGGGATCCCCGGCGGAAGTGGCGGGGCTAGTGCGCTTTTTGGCGGCTGACCCGGCGGCGGCCTACATCACCGGCCAAGTCTTTGCCATCGACGGCGGCATGACGATGGGCTAGAGCCTTCCGGTTCTGGAAGACTTGTCCTGACTCCACGATTCTTTCTACTCCAGCTCCAGAAGTTCTGCCAATTCGGCAAAGCTGTCCACCACAGCATCGGCGCCTGCCTGACGCAGCTCTAGTGGTGTAAAAGCAGTGGTGAGGCCCACCGCAAGGCAGCCTGCCCCCTTAGCCGCGCGGATCCCGTGGGCAGAGTCTTCAACCACCAAACACAAGCTAGGATCCAAGCCCACTTTGGCAGCTGTTTTCAAATAGGGCTCGGGGTCGGGCTTGGCTCGCTGGATATCTTCAGCGGTAATCACAGCGTCAAACCAGCGGCCTAGGTCAAAGCGTTGGAAAATCTGCTCCTGATCCCGACGGGTAGCAGAGGTGGTGAGGGCAAGGGCCGAAAAGCGACGGCGGCTGAGCTCCAGAAACTCCAACACCCCCGGCACCAAGGGCACCTCTTCCAACAGCTCCCCAAAAGCCCTGGCCTTTTCCTCAATCAAGCGCTGCACCAGCAGGGGCCGCTCTGCAGGCGGGGTGTCCGTCAGGTGTTCCACGAGATACTCAAACATGTCCCGGTCAGTGCGCCCCTTAAACTGCAGGGAGACAGGAGCCAGATCTAGAGCAAGCCGGCAGCGCTCTAGGGCAATGGCACCGGCGCGGGCGTGGATTGGCTCCGAATCCACGATTACCCCGTCCATATCCAAAAAGAGGCCGGCAGTTGCCTCAGCGGCACGGAGCACTTTGGGGGGCAGCATGGGGCTGAAGGACGTTGGGGGGCCAAAACGGCAGATAGGCTAGGAGGGCGTTTCCGAAGGCAACTGGGACCAGCCACAGAAGCGGCTGACCACCTCCCAGAGGGTTTCTAGAACATCGGTGAGGGCATGGTCACTCTCCACAGCTACCAGTTGCGCCCAGGGGCGATGGGCGACGTAGTTGCGGCTGGCTTGGATGGGGATGACTTCGTCGCGGGTCCCATGCACAATCAGGGTGGGCACAGGCCGGCGCAGTGCCTCCTCGGGGTAGCGCTGGGCATCGGTAACAAAGTCATAGGCCAAGGGCAGCGGCCGCCCTTCTTGGTGGTGAAAGACCAGCATTTGCCCGCTGCGTTGCCAAGCTTCCACGGCTTCAGCCCCTAGCCGCGGCAGCCAATGTTGCAAGAAGCCAAAGGCCGGTGCCAGCAACACCAGCCGTTCCACGCAAGACTGCTGCTCAGCTACCCAGGCAGCCACTACACCTCCCAGGCTAGAGCCAATCAGGGTAACAGGAGGATGCCCCATGGCAGCCAACTGTTCAGAAACTTGCCGGATCTGGCGAGAGAGAGTGAGCTGGGTAAAGTTGCCTTGGTTGAGATCCGGCACCTCCAGAGGGATCCCAAGCCGCTGCAGCCGCTGGCGGAAAAAGGCAGCCTTGGCTGATTGCGGCCCCGAGCCAAAGCCGTGCAAGTAGATGACTGCCACGCTACTTATTGCCCTGCGCCTGTGGAGAGCCAGCCTGCTCCCAGCACCACACTGATGGAGAGAAAAAGGGTAGCCACCGTCCAGGTGAGGCGGTTCAGATTTTGCTCAGCGCTCTTGGGGCTGGCAAACAACTGGGCTTGCCCGCTAATAGCCGCCAGGCCATCTCCCTTGGGGCTGTGCAACAGCACCAGGATCACCAGCAAAATAGCCGAGGCAGACCAGAGAAACTCGAAAAAAGCTTCCATTGCAGAGGATCCCACTAGGGCACATTGCTGGAGTTATTATCACTCGGATTCCAACTCTAATGCACCCTGGGCCTTCCCCTAGCTAACTTTAGGGTTGTGCGCTCGACTCAGCTCGCAAGGTTGGAGCTGAGCCTCCTCGACTTTGTCGGTCACTAGAGGGGCGCCAAAGCAACCCCTGGCTACTGGGTTGAGCAAGCTTGGCACTTGACGGATGGATCCCTGGCGCAAGCAGGAGTGCAGGCGACGCAGCAGGAAGAAATCCGCCTCGGAACAGCCATCTTGAAATAGCCTCAGGTTCAGCTCGTGTTCTTGAGCAGCGGTAAGCAGACCAGTCCTCATAGCTGCTTGGATGATCTGCTGGATGGCGGTTGCCCTAGCTTCGCTCATAGCAGAGGTGCTCCCGGGGGAGGTCTCTTGTCTATTCTCGACAAGAGTTCCTGCTCTGGGCTCCGCTAAATGGCGGATTGAACGTCTGCTCACAGGGGCTGCCCTTGTAAGCTCCAGGGTTACGAAAAGCCCCCGGCTTGAGCGGCGGGGCAAAACTAGGCCGCCTGCCCCTTCAACTGCTGCAGGGATCGGAACAGGAGAACCACATAGACCCAGAAGATGGGCACAGCGGCTGTGGCAGCGGCAGTCGCAACCATGCTCACCCCAAAGTCGCCAACATCAGCCACAACTGTGACAAATCCAACTATCAATCCACCCGCAAAACCAAGAATCAAGCCCAGGACCAGAAGGGCCCAAAACACGCCCCACCAACGACCTTTGACGAGATTCCAACTGTAGCGCAGCCCTCCTGTAGTTCCTTGATTTTCTAGAGCAATGGCACAAGGTGTGAGGGCCAGCTTAACCCCTACATAAATGCCTGGGATGATCAGAAAGATGGAGGCAAGGGAAGAGAGGAGTGCTGCTAAGAGGGTGCCCAGAACTAGAGGCACTGCCTTCGAGACAGCTCGGTCGAGGCTGTTGCCCAGCAGGGGAGCTTGCCGCTTCAGGCGCTGATCCACCAGCCACAAGGCTGCTCCGCCTAGGATCGGTGCAACAACAATGCCATAGGCCAGTTGGAGGATCCCCCCGAGAAGTGGGGTCAGCTCCGTGACGATGGCCAGAATAAAGCCTGGAGAGGCCAGGATCAGCAGCGGCCAGTAGATGGGACCTACCAACTCAAACGACCGCTGCAGGAGCGGGATTGGGCTAAGGGTGGCGTTTTGCATGGCGGAGGGATCCCTGTGGGCGATTAAGTCCACCCCCTTCATACCACGGGATCCCAGCTTTGGTTCCGGGAGTAGAGTTAAGAAAGTCTACAAGGCCGATTTTTGCAGGATCCAGGCCGCTGCCTGTTCGCCGCTGCGCAGGGATCCCTCGATGCTGCTCTGGTGAGTGTACTCTCCAGCCCAGAGAAGGCCTGGCAGGCCGCTATGGGTGGGAACCAAATGCTGCTGGAAGCCAGGCGGCTGCAAAAACTGGGCAAAAGGGATGCGATACACCCGCAGCAGGCGCAACTGTTTCAAGGGGGCTTTGGGAAAATAGACCTGCAGCTCGGCCCGACAGGTTTGGGCCAGCTCCTCGTCGCTCAAGGGGGGATCCCCCAATACCGTCACCGAATAGAGGTGTTGGCCAGGAGGAGCTAGTGCCGGGCTGATGCGGGTGAGCTGAACCCAGTGGTTGATCCAGCCTTGGCCGCTGGCGTTGAGGTACAAGTAGGCGCCGCGGGCCAGAGAAAAGGGAGCGCAGAAGTAGAGACAGGTAACCGACCGTCCCTGGGTGGGGATGGGCACAGTGGCGTGGGGACAGAGCTCGGCTTGCCAGGCCCGCGCCTGAGGGGCCTCGGTGGCGCAGACTACCCACTCGGCAGGGATCTCCTCTCCGCCGGCGGTGCGGATCCCGCGCACTCTTCCTTCCTCCACCAGGATGCGCTCCACCGGGGTTTGGTAGCGGATCTGCTCTGGGGAAAGGTAGCTGGCCAGTTGGCGGGCAAGTTCTCCCATGCCCAGCGCTGGGGTGACAATGGCCCCCTCGGCCATCATCTTGAAATAGAACGCCAAGAGACGGGCACTGCTGGCCAGCTCTGGATCCAGAAGAATGCCGCGGAAAAAGGGGTAGAAGAAGTGCTGGCAGATCTTGGCGGAGAACCCGTACCCCTCTAGGAACTCTCGCACCGAGCCATCGGATCCCCCCAGCCCTTCCTGGAAGACCTGCTCCGGCGTGCGCTGCGCCAGCTCCGCTCGCAACTGCAGCACCTTGAGCTTGTCCCCAAAGCTAGCCAGGGGGTTGAATAGGGAAGAGACGAGGCTGGCTGGATCCCGCAGCGGATCCCCTAACAGCCAGCAGCGACCGGATCGGGCCAGGATAGCTCCCGGACGGTAGGGGCAGGGGTCAAGTCTGCTCAGATCCAGATGCCGCCGCACCTGAGGGTAGGCCGTAAACAGCACCTGAAAGCCGCGATCCAGGCGAAAGCCCTCCACCTCGTCGGTGCGCACCCGGCCCCCGGGGCCGTCGCTTTTTTCCAAAACTAGGACATCCCTCCACCCCGCCTGACTCAGCACCTTGGCGCAGGTTAAGCCGGCCAGCCCCGCCCCGATAACCACTACTTTGCCCATGCTCTGCCGGGATCCTTTCTCGCCCACGTATTCTAGCTGCCTCCTTCTCTCCCCCAAGCCGTCCAGCCACCCCGGGAAATCCACTACACTGAGTAAAGCTGGTAGTACAAGCCAGCCTGCGTCCATCCCTTCGTTTGCCGAGCTGTTCTCCAGGCTGGCTGCCGCTGTGCCCTATGGCTTCTGTCAACCCAACCTTGCCCATTCAGTGGATCGATGCCGATTCGGGAGAGGTGGTAGACGAATGCCCCTGGGAAACCAGCCCCCATCCGGGCACCTACGTTCAACTAGCCGAGCAGCACTACCTGGTTTTAGAAAAGCGCCACTCCTACCAGTTGCGGCAGGGCAAATATCACCTCTGTGGCATCCGCGCCCTCATTCGCCCAGTGAGCCCACCCCCTGAAGCAGGCCAGTTTTTGGGGGATCCCTCCTGTCGCTTCAATGCCCGCTCGCCCCTGTTGCGCTGCGCCGTTAACCCCACTGGGCCCTGCCAGGGTTGCCCGCACTACGAGCCGGTGCCACGGCGTTAGCCCTCTAACTCAAGCGCTAGCACTTTGGTGAGAGCGCGGCTGGTGTTTTCCCGAAACTCCGCTACGCTCACCCGGCCCAGCAGATACACTGCCAGCAACATCACCCCTGCCTCCACTCCAAAGACGGTGGCATAGGCCAGCACCGAGGAAGTGGGGAAAAGTAGCCGCCCCAGATCGAGCAAAGCGCCGCCAATGAGGGTAGAAAGCGCCTGCGACATCGCCTGGGCCAAGCCCCACGCGCCGATGAAGGTGCCGGCGGTCTCTGCTGCTGTCAAATCCAACATTAGGCTAATGGCGCCGTTGGTGGTGATCCCCGAGGCTAAGCCGAACAGGATCATACATAGCTGCAGCAGCTGCGGCTTGCCTGTAAACCCTGCGGCAATGGTCAGCCCAAAAGAAAGGGCCACCAGCAGGCAGCCCAAGCGGGCAGTCGTCTGCTTGCCCAGCCTAGGCACGATGAGAAAGCCAGTCACCACAATCCCTACCAAGACGCCTATACTCCAAAAGGCGTTGAGTTGGGTGCTCTGGGCTACCGTCATGCCAAAGACCTCGCCGCCATAGGGCTCGAGAACCGGCTGTTGGATGAACAGGCCCATGGTCATCAGGGTCAAAAAGCTAAAGAAGATCAGGGTTTGGCGGCTGGCGGTGAGCACCTTGAGGGCCGTGCCCAGGGTAATCTGATCCTCCCGCCCGGCCAAGGTGGAACGGGATCCATAGCGGGAATAGCGCTTTTCTACCCCCCAGGTAGCGATGACCCCCAGCAGGATCACCACGGCAGGAATGACGATAAAGAGGCGGTTAATCGTACTCTGGAGATTCTCTAGATCCAGGCCGCGCAGCAGCACCGCCGAGCCAATCGCTCCCCCGGCAATGCCCAACATCAGCATCGACCAGACGATCCCCACCAACTGGGAGCGGTTGTGCTCATCGGAAACGTCCACCAGCAGCGCCGCAAAGGGCGTGGAGCAGGCACTGAGGCAAAGCCCGTAAAGAGCAAACATGAAGGCGGCCAGAGCAATCCAGCCATAGGTGGCCAGCGACCAGCCACTTCTAGCAAAGCTCTGCCCCAAACCCCACACCACCTGCACTGCCAAAAAGATGCACAGGGCAAAGAGCACCGATCCCAGGCGTACATAGCCGCTGCGGTGCGTCCCAAACAAAGGCTTGGCATCGGAAAGCTGCCCAAACCAGACGCGGGCCGGAGACACCAACTGGTGCATGGCCAGGGATCCCCCTGCTACCGTGGCCGGGATGGCCAAGAGATTGGGGTCGATCATGACCCGGTTGAGCACCCCCAGCGTCAGCAGCGACATCATCCCCAAGCCCATCTGAAATAGGCCCAAGCGAAACATGACGTGCAACGGCAAGGAGGGGATTGCCGGCTGGGGGTTTTGGGCAAGAGCCGAAGCAGCCGACAAGTTGACCTCAGGATCCCGTTGAAGATTGGCCATGATCTGGGAAAGTTGGCAGGAGCGCTACGATTTCTATATGGTAGCCCAGGTGGCTTGGGATCCCGGCAAAAGCATGGGGTTGCCAAAAGTGAAACCGCCACGTCCTCTCCCCTTTTGGGAGCTATTGTCAGGGTATAGTCCCCCAATTTCCAATCCTCAGGAGTATTGCTATGCGCGCCCCCATCCCCTGGCTGCTGAGTTCACTGAGCTGGGTGGGCATTTCCCTGGCCGGAGCAGCCCTCGTCCCTACACTGATGGTGTCCACCTCGCAGGCAACCCCTATGGATTTTCCGCTCCACCAGTCCCTTTCTTCCCCCACTCCTTCAGAGTGGGCGGAATACTTGGCTTACAGGCAGGTCATCGACCGGACGATCTCCATGACCTGGGATCCGCAAGCGCGAGCCTTGGCAAAGCAGTATGGGCTGGATATCGTCAACATCACCTGGGAAGATACCGGACGCCACAAGGGATCTGCCCTTGGCCCCAACATCAGCGACATGACCATCCAGGTACAACAGCTCAACCCCAGAACGGGTCACTACGAGCTGAGCTTGATGCCGGTGATCCGCTACCCCAACTTTGCCGATCTGTCTGCCGACCTGCCCCTCGACAGCCTACAGGTGCTGGTGGGCAACGAAAAAGGAAAACCCCTGCAACCCGTGTCGTTGCGAGAGCTGCTGGGGAATCTGCGCCGCTACTTACATGATCCCGGCTCTTGGGCCGGCAACCGGAACTCCCTGCTGGCTCCACGGGATAGCCATGTGTTGGTGAGCGCCCAAGCTGCCTTTTTGCCTATCCCTGCCGGGGGCTCTGCCCAATTCAACCCGGTGTTGTTCAACTACCAATCCTATCCCGGTAACCCAGCCGTGCTGGCAATCTTGGCCACCCGCGAGGGCACCAGCATTACGGTGATCGAGAACCGCACCGAAGATAGGGTGGGCGGGGCTATTTGGGGCCAGCGCCTTTTCTTCAATCAGAACGGTGAACGGGCCAGCCTCACCGGGCAGCGCCTCAGCGATTTTCGGGCCGAGCAAGCCGCCAACCCAACCCCCAGAGATCCCCATTCGGCGGAAGTAGCAGAAGAAGCCCTGAACCTGGTGATGGTGATCCAAGTACCTCTCCAGCAGCGGCAGCCGCCGCGAAGGGAAGTTGAGGATATCTCTGTCAATTTCGGACCCGCAGCCGGCCTGGCCGGCCTCAGCAATGTAGAAGCCGCCGTCATCGGACATGGGCCGGTGGAAGGCCCCTTCACCGAGATCAACAACCTGGACATCGAGCGAGATCCCCGCTTTCCCATTCGGGTCACGATCCAGTTCTACAAAGCCACCGACAATGGTGTGGTCTCTGCTGAAGACATGGCCCAAATTCACCATCAAATTGCCCGCGTCTATCGAGAGGCCGACTATGTGGGCAGCTTGGTGATTCAGCGGGATACAGGCCGACCTACGGAGTACGACCGCGACGCAGAGACAGAGCGCCCCTTTCCCTTTCCTTGGTTTCCTTGGCGACTTCCTTGGTTTCCTTGGTGGCCACGACGCTAGGGCCTGCTGCGCATTTTTCCCACAACCTGCCGCCAGGTGGCAACATCTTCTCGCGCCTGGGTTTCTCCACTACACTGACTACTGACCTGACGCCAAGGGGAATGGGTGTCGGCCCGATATCCTCGGCAAGGTCAGGGTCTGCAGAGACAGTTGCCAAGGTCTCATTTCTTGAGGCCATGGTGCTTGTCTGTGCCAGCTCTTGCCCAAGGCAGTGGGGAGTTTTTCCTGCAACCCTATGGCTGAGGCAGTTCCCGTTCGGCGCTACGACCTGTTCGTGCAAGCTTCCCGGCTACTGCAGCGCTACCGGCAGCTCACGCCGGAACTGCGTCCCATAGGGCTGGAGGTGGCCCTGGCCATCCAGTATCACCGCGCTCAGGCCGGATCGGGATCCCTTTTGCCGCCGGTGGGGTCTCCCCATGGCCTGCCCCTGGAGCAGGTGGCCCAGCGCATTTGTGACCCGTTTTACACCAAAACCCACCCTCTCTTACCTACGTTGCCAGAGACAGGGGAGCCCCTGGTGTGGCCCCTGTTTAACCAAGGGGAAAATGGCCTTGTTCGGCCTCTGGCGCCAAGCAAAGTGGGGGGCAAATTGGTCGAACGCCGCTGGCTCAAAGCCTGCAACAGCCAGGAAGGCATTGGCTGTCATGCCCTGGCCGCCCACTTGTGGCAGGACGAGCGTTTTTTAGCAGCAGACCGGGATCTGTGTCCCTTTCGCCTCTACGACGGGCGCTACCCCCTAAGCGTGGACCAAGGGCGGCAAACCTGTGGCTTCGACGACCATCCCTGTGGTTGGCAGCCCGGCCACCCCAAAATGCTGCAGGTGGTGGGCAAGGGCAGACAGGCCGAGATCCTGCTTCCCCACTGGACTGACGCGATGTGGGCCATGCTTATCCCACCCCATCGCCCTCTACCCATCTATCCTCTTCTGGTGATGCTCTACTTTGGCCAGGAGACTCTGCAAAAGGGTCGGGATCGCCTTTCTGTGGAACAGTTCCGTCTAGATTTTCAGTTTAGCCACTCCCAACTCAAGCTGTTGTTTGACACCCACCCGGAACACCCTCTCAACCGCCCTCTGCTTGCCCTGGCTGCGCAGCCGGAGGTGGAGTGGGGAGCCGTCGAGCTGTTGCCCTCTATGCCACCCCTCTTGCACCAACCTGCAGGGGGTAGGGTGGTTTTAGATCCCGACGAGCCGCCCCAGTTTTGCAGCAGTGGTATCCCTTCCTCTGCCGGGACAGACCCGCTGATGGCAGAGCGCCGCCGCCGGCGTCAGTTGGAGCGCAGCGAGCGCCACAACGAAATCTTGCACCAGTTTCGCCGCTGGTTCCGTCTGGCTGGCTTGGAAGTGCGCGAAGACCAGCACACCTTTGACTTCTTGGCGGTTGCAGACGGGCAGCTGCTTTTGGCCGAGGTGAAATTGCTACACCACAAAGATGCAGCAGAGGTCATGCAGGAGGTGGTGGGGCAGTTGCTCTACTACGAGCGTTTTGCCCTCACGCCTTGGCTAGAGCAGGGCTTTTCCGTCCAAAAAGCCGCCGTTTTTGACGGGCCGCCGCCGGATCCTTACATCCGCTTCCTTGAGGACCTGGGGATTGCCACCTACTGGATCAACGAGCAGCAGATGATCGATGGGCCGGAAAGCTCGCTGCGGCTGCTGCGCCAGATGGAAGTGCGGGTACGGCCGGATCCCGAGTTGGGAGACTAGGCCAACGCATCTTTCCTAGGACTAGCTACTGCCAACAGAGACAGGCCAAAGGGCAGGGGGAACTTGGGGATCAAATAGGCTTCTGCAGCAAAGATCTCAGCTAAAAGCCAGTTGACCCAGGGCAAGGGCATCTTCAGATCCTGGCTCTCCCTGAGGCGTAGGCCCTTTTGGGCTAGGCGGATCCCTGCTGCCAATGGAAAGAGAAAGCTGTTGAAAAAGGTAAAGATATAAGTTTCCAAGCCGACGCTTTTAAGTAGGGAGCGAAGTTGTTCCGGCGTGTAGCGTCTCTTGTGGTGATTGAGTTCGTCGTGGGTACTCCATAGCCAGGGGTAGGCCGGTACCGTAATCACCATGTAGCCAGGGGGCTTTAGCCTCTTGGTAAGGGCTTCCAGAGCCGCTTTGTCTTCCTCCAAATGCTCTAGGACATCCAGCAGAGCAATCAAATCAAATTGTTGAGAACCAAAAGGGATCCGATGTGGCAATTCCCCTTCGGCCACAACTCCGATTCCACGGGCCCGGGCAATAGGCAATGCTATCTCGCTTCTTTCCACTGCGAAGACCTGGCCAAATTGAGACAACATTTCCAGGTTGCCACCGCTGCCACAGCCGACTTCCAAAATACAAGCTGCGGGAGGAAGAGGGATCCTTGCAATAACCCGGCTGAGAATGTGACGGCGGCCCAGAAACCACCAATGCCGATCTTCTAGGCTCGCCATTTGTTCATAAGCTTTGGGATCCATAAACCCCTATCCAAAAGGCGAGGTTAAAGCTCAGGGAATTCTAAGCCTTGACTCTAGGCTTTGTAGGGCGTTCTCATCCAATTTCTAAGGAGATAGCCTAGCCTTGCCCCAGCGGTTTTTGCGGTACCACGCCGCAATGTGCGGGCACCACGCTTCAAAGTGGGGCCAAATCAGGTCGCACAACTCCCGAATTTCACGCTGCGCATCCGCCTTGGCACGTAGATCCAAAAAATGCATCAAACTACGGCAGTTAAAACTCACCACAAAGTGCTGCCGAATGCCGTAGCCTAAAACGCAGCGAGCATCCTCAGGTGGTACACCGCACTCGGTTACCAAGCGGCGGTAGGCGGCCACTTGGCTGCGGTATTGCTCTAGCACAATGCCTAGCGCCTCTGGGGAGATGGGGCAAACTCCCTCGCGAGTCTTGGCCTGCCCCTCCTTGATGTTGGCGGGGACATAGAACACCTGCTCCAGTTGGTCAGGGCTGGGATCGGATCCCAGTTCCAGAAGCTGCTTCCCAGTGTACCGAAACGACTGCACATCGAACGACACCCCAATACGGTGCGTGCGCGCCTGCTGCACCACTAAGTGCGGAAAATACCCCACAGCAAACGTAATCTGCGGATGCTCCAAAGGCCCATAATGCCCACGGTCACCCTCCAATAGGTGCCGCACCACCGCCTCACCGTAATTGGCCGGGACGCGACTGGCAGCCGCGACGTACTCCGCACTGTAGTCCTGGTGCATCGCCAGCCAGATCACCCGCTCGGGATCTGGGGTTTGGCTGAGCACCTCCACCCGGAATAGGGTATCCACTGTTACTTCCCGAAGGGTAGGAGGAAGACACCTAGAGAAGGCGACGAGCCCGCGTTTCTTCCGCTAGCACCCCACTCAAGCTTGGATTGCTACGCAGCAACCCTGCCACATAAAGGGTATAGACTTTGCCTGCCTCCAATTGCAGGTCAAAGCGTTGCAGGGGGATCCTGGGAGCGACGGTGAACACCTGGACTTGGGTAAAGCCGGGGCGCATCGCCTGAAAGGTAGAAGCCTGCCCAAAGGCCAACTGGGGTATCAGCACTCGTCCCCGCTCCCCTTGCCATTGCAGAGGGGGCGCGTCGGGGGCAGCGTGGACAAACCGCACCAGGGCCTGATCGAACAGGGGGTTAATATTGTCTTCTAGTACCAAGGCCGTCACGCGATTGGGCTCGTCAGCGGCCACCACTGAGAATACTCCCCCACCTCTAAAGTTGGCCACCGTTTTGGCCACCACCTGAGAAGCCGAGGACGTCTCGGGCGTTGCAAGCAACAGGATGTCGTACTCTCCTGTCGGCAAGCGGGTATACTCGCTCACCAAGCCATAGGCTACACTGCGCGCTACCTTGACGCCCCCCACTTCCAAGTCAAGGGGAGGGGTATTGGGGGCCACATGTACCAGGCGCACCTGAACCTCGGCAACCCCTGCAGCGGCTATGGGAATGGCACAGCCGGACAAAAGCCCCGGTATCCAGGCGCCACCCACTAGGCAAAGCACTGCGCACGCCCATTGTTGCGCAATTTTCATCGCTCACTCCTACTCCTCACACCCAACGTTCATTCAGAGAGCGAGCTGCTGAATTCTCCAAAAGGGCATTTTCGCTCCCCGAAGGGATCCCATCCTGCTGACGCCAAAGAACCTGCTTTTGTCTTACTCCACCTTTGCGCCCAATGCCATAAGCTGGCTAGGACTTGCCCGACTCCCTAGATTGGGATCCCAGCGCTGGGATCGGGGACGGCTAGTGGAGAAGAGCGGCGGCTGAAGAGCCGGAAATAGGTGCTGACGGCCAACTCTTTCAGCGGGAAAAGTAGGTAGGTGAGGGGGTTGATGGTGACGATGATGTTGCGGCAGTCGCGTTTGGCCTGGGCCAGGATTTGGGCGGCCACCCAATCCCCCGACATAACTCCAATCGGGTTGAGCTGGCTCTTGAAAGGGCCAAGGATAAGCTTGCGCACCACGCAGGGAGCATCGAGACGGCGCAGGGTCACCAGGTCGCCCAGGGCCCGTTTGGAGAGCTCGTAGAGGGGGCTAAAAGCAGGGCTGGCCTCGGCTTCGGAGGTGTTCACCCAGACCTCTTTGGTGGCCATTTCCCGATTGCTGCGCACCGTCTGGAAAAATAGCTCCATCAGGCGCCATGCCGAGAAGGTGTTGACGGCATAGGACTGGCGAACCGATTCGGGATCCCGTTGCCTATGGACGTTTAGGCCGTGGTTGATTACCAGGATATCGACCTCCTCCAGGAGCTTGGCCAGGGATCCCTCCTCCCCCACTTGCCAGCGAACAGTCGGCACCGGCTGGAGTTGTCCGTCCACTTCGATGGAAACCGAATCCGCATGGGAGCTGAGGGCGATGACTTGGGCCCCATGGCGGGAAAAGTGCTTCAAGAGGGCCCGGCCCAGGGTGCCAGAGGCGCCAGTGATGGCCACGCGCTTGCCTTTAAAAGAGAGACTGCTGCCCATGATCCGATCCAGCAAGGTTAGGGTGCCGCAGAAGTAGGCGTTGGTGTCGTCGAAGTGGTGCCGCCAGTGGTAGGCGCGGTTGACATGCCACTGGCTGGGAGGAGCAGGGAAAGGCCCCGGCTGGTGGGTAATATCCGTTTGCAGAGCTAGCCCGCAGCCCCGCAGCAGGCCAGCAGCTAAGAAACTGGCCGAGTAGACCACTCCCACCGCCGCCGCCAGGCCGTACAGCCAGGATCCCTGTCCCAACAGCACCACCCAGGGGATCCCAGCCAGAAGCATCGTCGCCGCTTCTGGGACGTCGTGGTGCCACTGGGATTCCCGGTATAACTTTGGGTCTACCACGCTGAGATCGGGGCGAAACAGGCGGTGGTGCAGGGTGTGTTTGGGCATCAGCCAGGGCCACTGGTGGGCTAGCCAATGGCGCACATCCCGCACAATCTCGGCCCAAAGCACACAAGCCAGGGCCACAGCCCCGACCCCCAGCCACTGGGCTACGCTGCTAACCTCCATAGGGCTTTGCTGGCAGTAGCCGAACCATCCTGAGCTCGCCGTCGCCTCTTTGCATCAGCGACCCCTAGGAAGAATCATCGCAAAGAGGCCATCCCAATCGCAATCAAGACGGCAGACGGGATCCTCAAGGGGTTCTGGGCGAGAGCTCGCGGATCTCAACCGTATCTCCAACTTGCAAGCCCAAGGCCGCTGCCGTCCCGCCACGGAACTCCAGCACGCTGTCCACTAGCTGGCTGGGGGGAGGCCCATAGGTGGGGCAGGGCAGGGCGGGACAGCCGGGCACATTGGCGGCGATGTACACCACCCGGCCTTGGTGGAGAAAGATAATGTCCAGGTTCAGCGGTGTGTTGAACATCCAGAAGGCAGCCGGCTGGGGTGGGTCGAAGGGGAACCACATGCCGCGATTGGGCGGCAAATCGGTGCGGAACATCAGGCCCAGCCGCTGTTGCTCAGGGGTGCGAGCCACCTCCAGCTCAAAGCGCCGACCGGCAAGGGTTACTTCTGCTTCCACGGGCAGGTGCTGGGGCTCTCCTTTAGCGGGGGCAGCGTTGGCCACGGCTGCCGTCCCCTGGGCTTCCAAAGATGAGGAGGCACATCCCAGCAGCAGCAGAGCCAGGCCCAAGGCAATCCCGCCCACGGGGACAACCTGGTAGGAGCGCCGACCCCTCTGTGACTGCCAACTCATCCGCTCTGAGAGACCTACGAAACGCTAACAAACACTCCCATGATCCATGACTGGTAGCAGGCTCAACGCCTACCGCGCCGCCAGAGGGATCTCCACAGCCCCCACCTCCCGTCGAGCTGACAGTGGTTGCTCCTTGCCCTGGATAGAGCCCACAGGCTAGAGACGGAGCCAACTTTAGCCCAGGCAAAATGCCTAGAAAAAAGGCACCTGCCAGCTTACTAGCTTAGCTAGTCCACGTCAAGGCAGAAGGTGCGTTGGCGAAATTGCACATTGTGCCACAAGGTAGCGAATTGTCCGGCAACTCCGCACCGCTGTCGCGAACGAGGACTAGAGGAAAACCCTCAAGAAGAAGGCAAACCCAATAAAGGTCAAGCTAGGGGTTCTTGACGATGTAGGTAGCCTTGGCGTCTGGACCAAAGCTGATGACATCTCCCGACTTAAGCTGGTGGGTAGAGACTTTCTGGCCGTTGATCAACAGGCCGTTGGTGCTGGGCCGGCCCTCCAGATCCCCGTCCAGTATGCGATAGGAGTATTCTCCCTCCTTTTCAGCAGGGATGCGCAACAGCATGGCATGGTGGCGGGAGGCGTACTGAGAGTTAAGACAGATATCGTTGGCCAGGTCGCGACCGATAAAGTACTTTGCAGCCGTCAGCACCTGCGTGCGGCGTCCATCTCGGTCTTCCACGATGAGAAGATGCTGCTGAGCACTTGGAGGAGAAGGCACGGGGTCTACCATAGATCCTCAGGATCCTTCCGCTGCAACTGGCAGGGCCTACCATACACTATACCCGCCTCTGAACTGGCGAAGTTGAGCCTAGGATCAGTCGGGCAAACTTTGCAGCAACAGACCAACCCAGCCAGGAAAGAGAGTGTAGGCTGCTACTGCCCACTGGGCCATACCGACAACCACTTCTGACTTGGAGTGGCAGACAGCCTCCCAGATGGCTGCGGCCACATCTTCCGGCTGGCTAACCCAAAAGCTCTCCAAGGCCTGCTGCATTCGCTGCCGTGCCCTGCTTGGGTGGGTCAAGTTGTCCTCTCCCGGCTCCTCGAGAAAAATGGCCCGCTTGAGAAAGTTGCTGTTGACCAGGCCCGGATGGACACCGATGACCTGGATGCCGTGGGGTTGCAGCTCTAGACGCAGCGCCTCCGTCAGCCCGCTAACTGCATACTTGCTGGCACAATAGGCAGCCATCTGAGGCAGGGGCATTTTGCCACCTATAGAGCCGACGTTGACAATCTGGCCTCTTTTGCGCTTCAGCATGTCGGGGAGCACTGCCCGGATGGTGTGCAAATAGCCCCAGAAGTTAACTGCCATCAGCGCCTGCCAGTGTTCCAACGTCGTCTGCAGGAAAGGGCCACTCAGACAGATGCCGGCGTTGTTGATCAGGCAGTCGATGCGACCATAGCGCTCCAGGGTAGCCTCGACCAGCTTTTGCACCTGATCCGGCTGCGTCACATCGGTGGGGACAGCCAATACTTCCGCATTGAGCCTTTGCTCCAGCTCGATGGCTGTCTGCTTCAGGGTTTCGGCCGTGCGGGCAGCCAGTGCCAGGCGGTAGCCACCGCGGGCAAAGGTAAAGGCAGTTGCCCTGCCGATACCCTCGGAAGCGCCTGTAATTAAAACAACATCGCCCATCTTGCTGCTTTGCTAACTCGAGGAGGAGCGGGAGTCTCCCTTCCTCTGTTGTAGCCTCTCCCGCACCTGCGAAGCCCTTGATAGGCTTAAACTACGGAACGCCAGTGAAGAGGAGGGCTATGGCCTCCACCCACTCGTTTGATATTGTCAGCGACTTCAACCGGCAGGAGTTGGTGAATGCGCTAGACCAGGTTCAGCGGGAGGTTAAGCAGCGCTACGACCTCAAGGATACCCAGACGGAAATTAAGCTGGAGGAGGGATCCCTGACCATCACCACCGCCAGCGAGATGGCTCTCAACTCCATTCGGGATCTTCTCCTAGCCAAAGCAGCTAAGCGGGGCCTCTCCCTGAAGATCTTCGACTTTCAAGCTCCGGAAAGTGCCGCTGGCAACCGGGTGCGTCAGGTAGTTCGCCTCAAAAGAGGCATTGACCCGGCGTTGGCCAAGCAGATTGCCAAGCAAATCCGCGACAACTTCAAGAAGGTGCAGCCTTCGATTCAGGGAGATCTGGTGCGGGTTTTCGGCAAAGACAAAGATGAGCTGCAGGCGGTAATTCAAATGCTCAAGCAGCAGGATTACCCGGTGGCACTGCAGTTTGTCAATTACCGGTAGCAGGGCAACAGTCCCAGTTCGCGTAGCCCCTTGGCTCTAGGCTTTTTGGGAGCTAGCCCCCAGAGAAGACCAGAATCCTTTACCATAGGTAGGTAGTGATCTCCATCTCCAACTGCAGCTCTACCGCGCCGGTATGTACACCATTTCTGAGTTCGATCGCCTGATCCAGTTTCTCCCGGTGGAGATCCGACCTGAGGTGCAGATCGAGATTGGATCCCCTGACCAGTCTCGGGTTGTGCAGCCGCTCTGGCGCTTCCCCTGGCAGAAGTACACCCGCTTTGCCATCGACCTTAGCCGTTGGCAGAAGCTGAGCCCTGATCAACAGAAGATCTACTTTTTGCGGGAAGCCGTGATGGCCACCGAGCTGGCCTTGGGAGACAACTGGTCGGCGCTATTGCTGTATCCTGCTCTCATTGGAGCAGGCACGATGGGCATCCTGGTGGAGCTGCAGATGGGGGACAACCTTGGCGTGGCTCTGGCCTCTGGTTTGGCGGCGTCAGCAGTGTTCCTTCTGCGCAAAGCGGAGAAAGGCCAGAAGGCCCAGGTGGCAGCCGACGAGTTTGCCGTGCGCTATGCCTCCCAGAATGGCTACACCTCCGAACAGGCAGCTTCCATTTTGCTAAGTGCGCTGCAGCAGGTGGCTATTCTAGAAGATCGCGTTAAAACTGACTACGACACCACCATGCGCCACCGCAACCTGGAGTTTTTGGCGCAGCGAGGCCTGGGAGCTGGCACCCTGACCATCAACCCCAAGTACCGCAACAGAAGGCAAAGCTCCAGCCCGAATCCTTTCCAAAACCCTTTCCAGCGCTGAGGGCTCTCAAAGCTAGTTAGGGATTGACTGGGCTTATTCTTCGTCCTCTTCCAACTCTGGAAGCTCCTCAGTTGGGGTAGACTTGATCGCCTCATCTTCTACAATCACAATTTCTGTATCGGGGCTGTAATACCGACGCACATCCCACTCCGTAATCCAGCGGCGAATAATTGACCGCACAGTGGTTGTGCTGTAGAGCTCAGGAAGCTGTGGCAGCGATGGGCGTACCCAATCGGGATAAGCTTTCTGGTAGAGATCCGCTACCCTATGCCACATGGATTGAATGGCCTCGCGGGCTTCTAAGCAGGAACGGAGAGGGGTAGCTTGGCTAATAGCCTCCATGCCGGCCTTTACGACTTCCTCAGACATATGCTTCTGGAGAGCTATCTTAGGTGCTTTCTCCCAATCTCCTTTTTCTTGTAGAATGACCCTCTCGAAATCGCGGGTTACTGCTCCTACGAAAACCAGCGGAGCTTTCTTTATTTCTTCAGGCAGGGTTGTTGTACCAAACAAGTGCCCAAGAACGCGGTACGACTTGACCCGCTGAAGAAGACTGTACTGGGCAATAAGCTCAATCTCATCCACCAAAACCACCAAGCCCCCAAACCCTATGGCCCGACATAGCTGGGCACAGAAGGCCAGGCGCTGCCAGTGTAGGCTTTCTGCAGGGGGTAGCTTGCCAATGGGATAAGCACCTGCCAAGCCGTGATCCCGTAGGCTTCGCCTTACCTCTGAGGACTTCAGAGTGGGCTCACCAGCCCAAAAGCGGACAATGGCGTCTAGCTTCTCGTCATCGCCTCCTAACCTTTGGTACAGAGCCAAGGTGGCCGGCCACCAGCCTGACCCAAACTGCCACTGGTTAACCCAAAGCTGGAACTTCTGGAAAGAAGGCGAGGAGTACTGTAGCCGGGCTGCCATGCCTTGGATCCCACGCTCAACCATGTCAGGGAGCTCGACCTGGGCAAGGAGGCGGGGAATCAGGCGATTGGGGTTACCGAGGGGCAACTCTTTGGAGACGACAACTAGGGAGGTGGCAAAATTATTCTTCCTTGCTCGCTCCTGCAGGGTTAGTAGAAGATGGGACTTGCCTGTCCCAAAATCCCCCTTTATCAGCATTCCTGCAGGGCCTGAACTAGCACCCTTGCACAGCTCTTGAAAACGCTCCTCAATCTGATACTGCCAAGAGCCAAGTTCTGCAACTGCGAACCGGTTAGGAACGCCATTTCGTAGGGCTTCAATGGCCCGCCTAGCTGCAATCGCTACATTCATAGAAGCTGCACCATAGCTGTGCATGGACTAGGCTTTTGAAGAGAAGAAACCTCATTCTCAATTCGAGTTTGCAAAGCTCGATATCTATGATAAGACAGACGCTCAGATTCAATAAACTCTGGAGGAGCTAAGAAAATTAACACAGTTTTTTCTAGTTCACTCTCCGCATCGATAAACTCACGCAAAGTCTCGTAGAGCTCAAGGATTTGTCGACTGGTAAAGTTAGGGCGTCCACTGGGGGTCCGCTCGTAGTAGTGAAGCAAGCTGACAAGGACTGCTACTAAGCCGGATCGTCGTGTAAATAGTCTTAAGAAAGAAAGTAGAATCTCTCGAGCATTTGTCCTGTCAATCTTTCGAAAAATAGCCGCTTCACGCACCCGGCTGATAGAGCTCAGCGTACCTTTAAGCCACTCTTGAATTGCAGAGCATAGACCTTCCAGAGTGCCTGGGCTTTGAAGGGGTTCGTAGACAAGTCGGACTATGGCTTTGCGAAAGTCAAGGGCTAGTGAGTAATCCAGAAAAATACCTCTCTTAATTTCCCGCTGAAACTCTAGTTTGATCTCACGGGCTTCAATCTGATAGAATTCGGCCAACTGCTCTAAAGTGCAGTCCTGCAGATCTAGCCTGGGAGGGTATCCAATTTTTTGGAGAATGTTGAAGCGCAGATCTTTGGCAAAAGTCTCCCAATCTACTCTCTGAGCAAGGGCAAACCAAAGCTGTTCGACTGAATGCAGCTTTAAGCACTCCTCTGTCAAATCAAAAATATGAAAGGAATACTGGTTAAGCTTTTCCAGCAGCGCTTTCCGCACCCAAGAGTAGGAATCTTTCGGAACAACGGCCAGCTTGACAGTGGCACCACCTTCAGGGATAAAAGAACGCAAGTAGTCTTCTTCCAGACAGCGCAGCCACAAATCAGGCTCTAGCCGACCCTGGCCCTCTTCGCTCATAGCTTCTCAAACTCCAAAAGATAGTAGGCGTGCTCCACCCCAGCTTCGTCTCGAATGCGGTAGTAGCGACCCGAGCGCGTGCCTGTAGACGCGGAGAAGATCAAGCGGTAGCCCTCCACATGGTTGGTGCCATTTCGATCCAAGAGGTAAAGATGCCGCGTAAACTCCACTTCGGTGTAGTCTGGGTTGTTGAGGTGGAGCACCTCGAAGACATCGCGAGCAGGTACTTGAAGAGAACGAGGCAGCTCTGCGCTTGACTTTCTCAAGTAACCCGCTGCAATTTTTGCCGCTTTCCAGATGCGTTCAAGAACTACCTCTGGATTAGTTTCTTTCCCTTTGGTCATTCTTGCTCGGAGAATCTTCTCTGCAATGGCACTGGGCCGTTGAGAGCGTAGAAGCTTGCGATCTATGCGCACTCCCTCCCTGGAAAAGCGCACTAAGGCGGGGAAGGCTACAAAGACATGGGGGCTTTCCGTAGGCAGCCAAGGCTGGCCGACTCGTTCTCCTACCTCGCTAGCAAGTTCTTCAAGAGAAGTTCTCTCCAAAACCTGCTGGGTTTGTTCAAGGGCTTGTCTTACCGTCTCCACCTGGGAAAGAGCCTCGCTGAGGACAGAGCTACAGCCTTGTAGCTGGCGGCTCAGGGCTGGAACTTGCCCTCCTTTACAAGCGACTTGGGCTTTCCCTGCGGTCTCCTTTGCTTTCTTAGTCAAGGCAAATAGCTTGCCTAGCTCGTCGTCAAGAGTCTTGAAGAGGGCTTCAATCATTAGTTTTTGGGCCTTTTCTTCGAAAAAACTAGCATCACCAAGAGTTTGGGTGCAAGGCCTTCCCACCTCCGGCTCTTCAAGGCATACGCAGTTCCCCTTCCACCTCAAGGCGGGTGTAAGGGCCAATGGAGAGGAAGCGCTCCCCTAACATTTCGGCAGCAGCAGGCTGAATCCAGCCCATACGCTGCAGCAGGTGCAAAGCCAAGGCATATTTGGCCCGCGCTGCTCCATCCTGGACCTTGATGGCCAGGCCCATCCCCTCTCCGACGCGTCCAATGCACTGGATCCCTTCGGCGCCGGACTTGCTGACCAGCTCGCCTTGGGTAGCTCGCATCAACTCGGTGTCGAAACATCCCTCGCCCGCCACCATTTCCGGACAGTGGGTCATGGCGCGGACAATGGCTTCCAGCTCAGGCCGCTCTCCTGCAGTTAGTTGAGCATACAGGTAAGCTAGCTGGTTAAGTTGCAACTGGTAGGTGGGCACGCCGCAGTCATCGCGGGCAAATAAAAACTCTTCCGAGGGCATTTGCAACAAATCGGCCAACTTAGCCCGCACCAGAGCCTGAACGGGGTGTTGCCGCTGGGCGTAGTCCTGCAAAGTCCAGTTCTGGGCGCGGCTTGCTAGCAGCATGCCAGCGTGCTTGCCGGAGCAGTTGTGGCACAGTGGGCTAGGCTTGCCGGGTGGGGTGGGGCAGACCAGCAGCTCGGGGGAAAGATCGGCGCGCCAGAGCATGCTGAACACTTGCCGCGCATGGGCCGTAGTGCCCTGATGGGAGGCGCACATGATGGCGATGTCTTTCTCGCCAAGCCGATAGCGCTCGCGGATGCCCGTGGAGAGCATGGCCAGCGCCTGAAAGGGCTTGAGGGCAGAGCGGGCAAAGACGGGTGTGGTGCTTTTGCCGGCTACGGCCAGGGAGCGCCCGCGGCTATCGGCCACCACGGCTTGGCAATAATGGGTAGATTCGGTCAAGCCCTCCCGCAAAACGTGGATCAGCAGTTCGGGGGCAGTGGAGCGGTTCTCAAATGACATGAAACCCTGGGAAAGGGCCGGCGAGTCTAGAAAAGGGGCGTGTACATTATCTCAAATCATACGTCCAGATCTGGCGCGAAACCTTGCCAGTAGGGAGCAAAATGGAACAAGTGCGTCTGGATCCCTAAGCTCTGTCATGTCTTCACCTCCCCTGGTGTTTTTGGTCTGTCACGGCAGCCGGGATCCGGAATACCAGCAGGCGGCAGCGGACTTGCTGGCGAGGGTGCGGCAGCAGCTAGCTCCTCAAGTGGTGGAGCTGGTTCAGTTGGAAGGCAAGTCCCTGGGCCTGGCGGAGCAGATTCACAGGTACTTGGCGGCTCGGCTGCCCAGGTGCGACAACCCAGTGGTGTTGGTATCGCTCTTCATGGGGAGGGGAGCCCATGTGGAGGAGGATCTGCCAGCGGTGCTGGAGGAGCTTCGGGCTCGCTGGCCCTGCCTAAAGCTGCTGTTGACACCGCCGATTGGCCAGCATCCAGCCCTGCTTGATCTGGTGGCAGCGCGCGTAGCAGCGGCGCAGCAGTTGGGGGAGTTGATCCACGCCTGGATCCTGTTCGGCCATGGCAGCCGTCTGCCCGAGTTTGCCGCCCAGCTGCAAGCTGAGATCCAAGCTTTAAAACAGCACCTGCTTGGGATCCCGATTCACCTGGCTTTTGCCGCCCAGCCTCCTACGCTAGAGACCACCGTCGTTCACTGCTTGCGCCTTAGCCAGTACCGCCTGCGGGTGCTGCCCTTTTTCCTCTTCCCGGGCAGCTTGCTGCGCTCCTTACAAGACCAGGTTCAGCGGTTGCGGCGGCAGTGGCCCTTGTTGCAGCTTGAGCTGGAGCCACCCCTCTGGCGCGATCCTCAACTGCTGCAGGCCATTGTTGAGACGGTGCGGACGGCCTGTTCTCGCTAGATGGGCTGGTCAAAGCCGTCTTGCTTAAGCAAGATGGATCTTTCCAAGAGGCTGTTGGGAGACAAGATGGGCAAAGTGTATCTGGTGGGGGCAGGGCCCGGAGATCCGGGCTTGCTGACCGTTAAGGGCAAGACCCTGCTTGCCCATGCGGATGTAGTCATCTACGATGCCCTGGTGGGATCCCCCATCCTGGATCTGATCCCCCCCACAGCAGAGCGCATCTATGCTGGCAAACAGCGGGGGGCTCACACCTTGCCCCAGGAGCAGATCACGGCCCTGCTGATTGAAAAAGCGCAGACACGAGCTGTAGTGGTGCGGCTCAAGGGCGGGGATCCTTTCATCTTCGGCCGGGGGGGCGAGGAGATGCTGGCCCTAGTCCAGGCGGGGATCCCCGTGGAAGTGGTGCCCGGGGTTACTGCAGGCATTGCCGCCAGCGCCTATGCCGGGATCCCTCTCACCCATCGGGAGTTCAGCTCCTCAGTTGCCTTTGTTACCGGCCATGAGGCGGCAGGGAAATACCGCCCCCGAGTCAACTGGCGCGCCTTGGCAGGAGCGGTGGAAACGCTGGTGATCTACATGGGGATCCACAACCTCGGCCATATTGCCGCTGAACTGTTGGCTGGGGGGAAAGCTCCCGATACGCCGGTGGCCTTGATCCGCTGGGGTACCACCCCAGAGCAGGAGGTTCACCTGCTGCGTTTGGACAGCCTGGTTGTGCAGCCGCCGCCGGTGTTGCCCCCGGCCATTGTGGTTGTCGGAGCGGTAGTTACTCTTGCCAACTTCTTGCCTGCCTTGCGTCCACTAGATCCCTTGCCAGCAGGGTCTTCATGAAGGCTTTTTTGCGCAAACTGGCTGCCCTCTGCTCCGCCTACTACGCCTATATGCTGGAGTACCGGGCGGAACTTCTTTTGTGGGCGCTGGCTGGATCTCTGCCTCTGATCATGATGGGGCTCTGGAGCGAGGCTGCTCGCGCAGGGAACTTCTCGCTCTCTTCCCTGGAGTTCATCCGCTATTTCCTAGCGGTGTTCCTGGTGCGCCAGTTTAGCATCATCTGGGTCATCTGGGACTTTGAGCAGGAGGTGGTCGAGGGCAAGTTGTCTCCCCGCCTACTACAGCCTCTGGATCCCGCCTGGCACCACGTGGCCAGCCACCTGATGGAACGCCTCGCCCGCCTCCCCTTTACTGTGGCTTTAATTGCCCTCTTTTTCCTACTCTATCCCCGCGCTTTTTGGATCCCCTCTTGGCAACAAGTGGCGCTGGGATCCTTGGCTATTCTCTTGGCTTTTGCCCTGCGTTTTCTTATGCAGTACACGCTGGCGCTGCTGGCCTTTTGGGTAGAAAGGATATCAGCCCTGGAGCAATTTCACTTTTTGGTGTACTTGTTCCTCTCGGGGGTGATCGCCCCCTTAGAAGTGTTTCCGCCAGCAGTGCGCCAGGTCTTAGGCTGGACGCCCTTTCCCTACTTGGTGCATTTTCCCGCCAGTCTCTGGGTAGGGCTCCCCCAGGACATCCTGCGCGGCTTTGCCATGGGCCTGGCCTGGCTGGGGCTATTTTGGCTGGTCAACCGTTGGCTCTGGTGGAAGGGTCTGCAGCGCTACTCGGGAATGGGGGCTTAAGAACTGCCTTGAGCCGCCGCAGCTATTATCATGGGCTAGGGATCTCCAGCTTGGCTGCCAGTCTTCGGCTCCCCCTCAGGTCATCATGAAGCGCGTCCTAGTCGTAGATGACGATCCCATTTCCCTCAAGGTTCTGAGCCGCCATCTCAGCCAGCATGGCTATCGGGTTCGCACAGCCACTTCCGGCAGAGAAGGATTGCGCCTGTTTGCTGAAGAGCAGCCGGATGTGGTGGTGTCAGATGTGGTGATGCCGGAAATGAATGGTTTCGAGTTCTGCCGGCAGCTACGCCAACAGCGAGGCGGCGAGCTTGTTCCTTTTATCTTTCTCTCTTCCCGTGGCGAACTGGGCGACCGCATTCAGGGGTATGAGTGGGGAGCCGACGACTACATCATCAAGCCCTTTGAGCCCCTGGAATTGGTGGCCAAGATTGAGGCGCAGATTGAACGATCCCGCCGCACGCAATTGGAGATCCTCCGTCTCATCCAGCAGCAGAACTCCGCTAAGGCTGATGTTGCCCCTCGCCCCCGCTTGAAGGAGCTCAACCTAACCCCTGCCGAAGAGCGGGTGTTCCGGGAGGTTATCCAGGGCTACACCAACAAGCAGATTGGCGAAAGGCTATGCATTAGCCCGCGCACTGTCCAGACCCACTTGACCAATATTCTCAGCAAGCTTTCTCTGGAAAACCGCTCCCAGCTGGTGCGCTTTGCCTATGAGCAGGGCTACGTTTCTCGAGAGGAAGGAGGCAACGAAAGGATCCCTCCCTCAGGCCAAATGAAGTCTTAAAACAGCAGGCGTGGCCCTACGCACTCGACACGGGATCCGATCCCTGCCCAGGCGGACAAAGGCCTCGTAGCGGTGGCAGCCCGAGAAGCTGTAGTACTTTCCCTCCACCTCTAAAACCTCAATTGGCTCCTGCAGGCCTATTTCCTGGATGGAAGCCATCAGCGCCTGCACCTTCCCCGGATCCGTCTGCCGCGGCAGCGGACGGCGAATCTGAGCCAGGGGAATCTCGCGAATCTCCACCATGGTGGGTCTCTTCTCAGTTCGGCTTCTTCATCATACTCGTTATGAGTTTATCTTGTCAGCCCTTGGCGGAGAGATAGACTCTGAGAGCAAGGCATGGCAGGATAACACCATCCTGGACTTATGAGTTGCGCTGGAAGCTAAGCCATATGTGGCAACTCCTCAAAGTTCTGTGGGGAAAGGTTGCGGGTCAACTTCCCTCTGCCCCATCCAAGATGCTGCCAGATCTGCTTGGCAAAGTGCCGGTTCAGCAGCCTTCTCCCCAGAAGGACCCTGCTGCGGAGACTACCCCCAAGCCCACCTGGGAACCTGCTGCCCCCAAGGTCATGGCAGCCCAGCGGGTTGAGGAACCCAGGGAGTTGCTGAGATCCCCCGACGCGGAGGCAGGAGAATCCGGCATCGGCCCAGCTCAACCTACCTCCACAGCCAAAAGCATCAGCAATCTTTGGGGCATGGGCGATAGCGGATCCCGGATTTCCCGCATTGCTGCCGCCAGCAACAGTAGCCTTGCTGTCAGCTCTATTGCCAGGGCTGCTGGGCCGATAATAGACAGGTAATGCTGGGGGTTCCAAGCATGCTGGAGATAGTCTTTAACGCAGCCAACTGGTTTGCGCTTCCTTTTTGGGCCTTGATGATCCTGTTGCCGGGTTGGAAAGTAACCCGCAGGGTGATGGAATCGCTCTTGCCCATTGCCCTTTTGGCAGCAGTCTATCTCTACCTTCTGGCTGGCGGGTTTAGCACAGCGACTCTTAGGGAGTTTTTCAATCCCCAGCTATCTCTGAGCAATCTAACAGCTCTATTCAGCCAGCCCTCGGTGATGGCGACGGGGTGGGTTCACTACATCGTCATGGATTTGTTTGTAGGACGATGGATCTTCCTGGAGGGGTGGGAAAAGCGGGTTTGGACAACCCATTCCCTGCTGCTGTGCTTGTTTGCCGGGCCAGTGGGCTTGCTCTCCCATTTGCTTACGGTGGCAGTTGTCCAGGCACGCCGGCAAAACCGGTCGGGGGGGAAGGACTCAAGAGACAGAAGTGCCGCAAGAGTTGGCTAACTCCTAGGGATAGGCTCCATCGAAAGGGATCCAGGCTCGCATAGCAGGAGGAAGTCCTAAGAGGCTAGGATCAGGGGTAGGAGCCCTCGGCCTTGAGGCCAGAGGAACTGCTTGATGAGGAGTGGAGGCGTAGCTTGGTTTTTGCGTCCTCAGCGGTGGCTGTGGAGCGGCCTTGGAGCAGCAGCCCTTGTGGCCCTCACGGCTGGGGCTAGCTGGGCACGGCTTTTGTTGGAAGTGCGCATGACCCTGGGCCTGCCCATTAGCCCTAACTACTGGTACATGGTGGCCCTTAGCCGAGCCGGTAGCCCTGGTCCCACTGCCAACCTGGTAGATCCCAATGTCCGGGTCGGGCCCAACGAGTACACCTTTGTGCGTGACTGGGACTACCTGATTCGGGTTACCCCTCTTAACGAGGAGGCCGTTTTGCAAGCTACCATCCAGCGCTTTGGTGAGCAGGAGCGAGAGTTTGCCGTTGGCTTTAACCAGGTGCGGGTGGAGCGCGTTAACCGGGATCGCGACACCCTTAGGTTCCGGATTGACCTTTCGGAGCTCCAAGGTCTGGACGGGCAAAACCAGGATATCCAGGTGGCTTTGCTCACTGCCCGCGCCCCTTTTCGCGTGGCTCCTGAAGAGACCAATCTGGCCATTGATGCCACCCGCGGCGAACTGCCCAACTACTATCGCCTTAGTCTCTCCAACCAGCGGCAGGTGGTTGTCGACAATCCCCAGCGCCAAGAGACCATGCGCCGCAGCCGTGAGTTACTCCAGCAAAGTGGATCTGGAAGCGGCCTCACCCGCGAGCTCATTGAGGGAGGAGCCCTGGAGATTTTGGCTGCCAACATCCTCACCTTTGAGCTACGCCTTCTTTCCTCTTCCAGTTTCTAGAGAGAAACCTTAATCTATCCAGGTGGCCTCTGGCTTTGGCCTGAGAATGAGAGCAGGGGGACTGCCGTGGTGCGGGCAAGATGGGAGCACTTTGAACACATGGCCGACATTGGTGTGCGCGGCTATGGGGCAACGCCGGAGGAAGCCTTTGCCCAGGCAGCTTTGGCCCTGACTGCGGTGGTCACTAGCGTGGATGAAGTAGCTCCCAGAGAACACCTAGAGATCGAGCTAGGAAATGCAGGCGATCTGGAACTGTTGTTGGTGGATTTCCTGAACGCAGTGATCTACGAGATGGCCGTCAGAGGCATGCTCTTTGGAAAAGTCGAAGTGCACCTGGCAAAAGAGCATCTCAAGGCCAGCCTGTGGGGGGAAAGAGTTGACCCTGCCAGACACCGACCGGCGGTAGAAGTTAAGGGGGCAACTTACACGGAACTCAAGGTAGCCCGAGAGGGTGAGCTTTGGGTGGCCCAGTGCGTGGTGGACGTGTAAGGGGAGGCAACCTATGGATATCAAGAAACTCGAGCGTGTAGATGAGACGGTCTGGCGCATTCCTCCAAAAGGCAGAATGCGTGTCCCGGTCTTGATCTTTGCCGACGAGGAGTTAATCCGGGAAATGGACGACAAAGTGGCCGAGCAGGCCAGCAACGTGACCACCTTGCCAGGGATCGTTGGAGCCTGCTACGTGATGCCAGACGCCCACTGGGGTTATGGCTTTCCCATCGGTGGGGTGGCGGCCTTTGATGCGGAAGAAGGGGGGGTGATTTCCGCCGGCGGCGTGGGATTTGACATCTCCTGCGGCGTGAGAACCTTGCGAACCGGGCTAAAGCGCGAGGAAGTGGAGGAGATGGCAGAGCCCCTAGCCAATGCCCTGTACGCGAGCGTACCGGTAGGGCTCGGCAGCCGCAGCAAGATCTCGTTGAGCGACAAAGAGATGGAAGCTATGCTCGAAGGCGGAGCAGAATGGGCTGTTGCTCAAGGCTACGGCAAGAAAGAGGATCTGGAGCGCATCGAAGAACATGGCCGCATGCGCGGAGCAATGCCGAGCGAAGTCTCCGCCTACGCCCGTGAGCGCCAGCGGCGCGAGATGGGAACCCTCGGTTCGGGTAACCACTACCTCGAAGTCCAAGTTGTTGACGAGATCTACGATCCCGAGATTGCCAAGGGCTTTGGCCTTAAGTCGGGGGAAGTGGTGATTACTATCCACTGCGGCTCCCGTGGCTTGGGTCACCAGATCGGCACTGAGTACTTGAAGAAGATGCAACAGGCGGCTAAAGAACACGGCATAGAGCTACCTGATCGCGAGCTGGCCTGTGCGCCCTTGAAGTCCAAAGTGGGGCAAAGCTACCTGGGAGCGATGCGGGCGGCAACCAACTGCGCTTTGGCTAACCGCCAGATCATCACCCACTGGGTGCGCGAGGTGTTCGCTGAGCTTTTCCCCAAGGCTGAACTCGACCTTATTTACGACGTCTCCCACAACACCTGTAAGGAGGAAACCCACGAGATAGAGGGGAAAAAGCGCCGCCTGTTCGTTCACCGCAAAGGGGCAACGCGCGCTTTTGGGCCTGGCCACCCAGAGCTTCCTCAAGCTTTTCGCTCTATCGGTCAGCCCGTCATCATCGGTGGCTCCATGGGCACGGCTTCCTACATTCTGGTCGGCACCGCGCAAGGGGAGGCCCTTTCCCTCTCCTCAGCCTGCCACGGCGCTGGGAGGGCGATGAGTCGCAACCAGGCCCTCAAAGCCTGGACAGGGCAGGAGATTATCGAACAACTGAGACGGCGCGGCGTCATCGTGCGCAGTCCCTCTTTGCGGGGGGTAGCTGAAGAAGCGCCCCAGGCCTACAAAAACGTCGACAAAGTGGTGCGCGCTGCCGAACAAGCCAAGATTGCGAAACTTGTAGCGCGCTTAAAGCCAATTCTGTGTATCAAAGGCTAGCTATTTGCTGAAAGGGGAAGCTATTTTTAGGGGCTTAATGCCCTTTTTTTGTTGCTTCCAAGTGATGCTTTGCTGCGTTTGTGAGTTATTCCCCAAGCTGTGCTTGCCCAAGCGCGAATGCCTTAGGAAAGGGTTAGTGTGTACTTGCCCTCTTCTTTGCATTCCCCTATACTGACCTTCATGTCTCGACACTCCAGGTGCTCTATGACTGCGACTTACCTGCCCTTGGCCCAGACTTTTCTGCCCCGTTCTTCTCGCATTCGCGATCTGCTGCTGGTGGTGGGAGGGAGTCTATTCGTAGCAGCTCTGGCGCAGGTGAGGATCCCTCTGCCTTTTACACCGGTGCCCATCACTGGACAAACCTTTGGGGTAATGCTGGTGGGAGCAGGCTTTGGGGCCAGGCTGGGCTTTCTCGCCTTGCTGCTGTATCTGCTGGAGGGGCTCTTGGGATTGCCCTTCTTCAGCGGCGGCGGCTCTGGGCTCAGACACCTAGCGGGGGCAACAGGAGGCTACCTGCTGGCTTTTCCCTTGGCCGCAGGGCTAATGGGCTGGTTTGTGGAGCGCTGGGGGGTAGATCGCAGTCCCTGGAAGATGGCCGCGGCAATGCTCTCCTGCTCGGCTTTGATCTACGCTCTGGGAGCTACTTGGCTGGGGGTGTGGCTGAACGAGAATGTTGGACCCACCTCCGCCTTGGCGGTGCTCAGCAAGGGGGTGTTTCCCTTCATTCCTGGGGATCTATTGAAGTGTGCGCTGGCCGCAGCCCTGCTGCCCACTACTTGGCGCTGGCTGGGGCGGGGGCAGTCGGCAGCTGATCCCAAGTCACCCTCCCCCTAGGAGCAGAATCTAAAAAAAAGATGATGTTTGCTGGGACCGAGTTTTTTTTCTGGGATCCTAGGACTTGATCAAAGCGGTGTTCAAAGCCACCCATTAATGGAGCGCGTCTTATATTGCTCTAGGGTTTTGTAGGTCGCTGGCCGGTCGCGACATGCCCCCCTTGGGGGCCCTTTTTATTGGCCCTACAACGTTGAAGGGCACGCTAGCTTAGGTTTTAACAGGTACCTTTTTCTCCAGCCACTCGGCCACTTGGTTAGCCAGATCAACTCCCTGCAACTGACTGATCTCCCGCAACATGGTTGGGCTAGTAACGTTAACCTCCGTCAGCCGCTCGCCAATCACGTCAATGCCTACAAAATAGAGTTTCTCCTGGCGCAGTACTGGCGCCAAGGCTGCGCAGAGAGCCCGTTCCTTTTCGGTAATCTCAGTTTTCTCCACCCGACCCCCAGCAGCCACATTGCCCCGGAAATCTTCCTCGCTGGGGACGCGGTTGACTGCACCTAAAGGTTCTCCCTCTAGCAACAAAATGCGCTTATCTCCCGCTGCTGCCTGGGGCAAATACTCTTGCACCATCACGGGCAGCCGGCCAAATTGAGTGCTCAGCTCGATGAGGGAATTGAGGTTGGGATCCCCGGCAGTGAGCCGTAGGATCCCTTCTCCCCCTTTGCCGCCCAGAGGCTTAAGCACTGCCTGCCCTACCTGCTCGACAAATTGGCGGAGCAAGGCCTTATTGCTGCTAACACAGGTGCGCGGGATCCACTCCTTAAATTGCAGGGCGTAGAGCTTTTCGTTGGCCGAGCGGATGCCAGCGGGATGGTTGAGCACTAGGGTACGGCTGGGAGGGAGGTGATCCAAGAGGTAGGTGGCGTAGAGATAGGCCGTATCCACCGGCGGATCCTTGCGCATCCATACCGCCTGCATATGACTCAAGGGCACCAGGCGCCGTTCTTTGACCTCATACCAGGGATCCGCCTTTAGATCCAGCACGATTTCGGATACCGACCCCCACGTTTCCCCTTGATCCCAGTAGAGATCGCCCAATTCCAGACAGAAAACGCGGTGTCCTCGTCGCTGTAGCGCCTCCATCAGGGCAATGCTGGTGTCGTGGTTTACCTGCAACTGGGACAGCGGATCGACGATAAAGGCTACCTGCATGGGTGGTTAGGGTTCGCAAACAAAAGGCTGCCCCGAGTATGCAATAAATCTGAGCGAATTCAGCAGGGCTAGCTTTGTTAACATCCTCTTAACCTCAGCAAGCGGCGCAAACGCTAGCTTGGTAATTAGCCCTCCGTCCTCAGCTAGGTTGGTTGGTGAGGAACGTCCCACCCGTGAATGATCCTTCTTCTCAACCCTTGGAGCCGGTTCGCATTGAAACTACGCGGGATCTGCTGGAAGCCCTGCGGCAAGGACATTCCCTGGTGGGTGCCAACCTCGAAGGCGCTTACCTTTCGCGGGGCCTGTTCGACCGCATTCGGATGCCCAAGGCCAACTTGACGCGGGCCAACCTGCGCTCGCTCAGCATGCAGCAGGCGGATCTGCGGCTGTGCAACTTTCGCCGCGCCGAGATGGAGCGGGCCAATTTTGCTGCCTCAGATTTGCGGGGATCCAGCTTTAGCCAGGCTCTAGGGGACTATAGCAACTTCACCGCTGCCAAGCTGGACAAAAGCAGCTTTCAGGAAGGCCACTTCAGCCACTCCATCTTTCATAAGGCCAGCTTGGTGGCTGCCAACCTAACGGGAGGCGACTTTTTTGCCGCTGACTTTCGCCAAGCCAACCTATTTCGCTGCAACCTCTCGCAGGCAGTCCTGGCTTGTTGTCAGCTGCAACAGGCTAACTTCGACCAAGCCCTCTTGGTGGGAGCCAACCTGCAAGAAGCCCAAATCGAAGGGGCCAGCTTTGTCGGCGCCGACTTTACCGACGCCAAGCTCTCCGAGGAAATGCGCAAGTTCTTGATTGAGCACGCCAGCGGCACCAACGAGCTGACCCAGCGGGACACTCTCACCACGCTGCTGGCAGGGCTAAGACCTAAGTCGCGCAAGCTGTTTGGGCTGCTGTAGGCTGTTGCCGGTACAAATCCTAGGTCGGCCTAGGGGCCTAGTTCTGTAGAGGTCGGAATCCCAAGCCTTAAAATTGGTTGAGGTCGATGCCAGCCTCGCGGGCCATAGCTCCTAGCCCTTTGGTCTTAAGGGTTTTCAGGGCCTTGGTGGAGACACGCAGACGAACGAACCGCTTACCTTCTTCCCACCAGATGCGCTTCCACTGCAGGTTTACTTCCTGCAAGCGCTTGGTGCGTCGGTGAGAGTGGGAGATGGCAAAGGCGTTGTTGCGCTTTTTGTTGGTCAGTTGGCAGCGACGTGCCATAGGAGGCAAGCAACTCAGCCCCGCTATTGTATAGCGCCTTTCCGCTGGGCAGCAAGTTGGGCTTGCAACTGGGCTAGCTCTGCCCTCAATTGGGCAAAGGTTTGTTGGCAGTGGTTGACGCTTCTCAGGGGCAGCTCTTCGTTTTTGGCAATGCAAGTTATCTGAACAGGCCCGTCGGGGCCTTGGCCAGTGCGATCCACCAACACTTCCACGGTTACCAGCTTGGTGTAGGGGTTTTTTCCGGGGGGCTCGCCAGCCACCCAGTAGTCAGGACTGTGGTGGAGGATGGTGAGCTGGCAACGCTCCAAAAGGGCGCGGATGGCTTCGCTCAACTGCTCGGCCGAGCCCGTAAGCTGGGCAGTGCAAGAATATCGAGCCATAGGACGGCAAGTCACCACGGCTATCCTACCATCAAGTTTTTGGCTCCTGCAGCCAAAGGCAAGCAAAATTGGGCTCGAGAGTACTCTGCTCCGGCTCTGCCAGTTCTAACTGGGAGAAAATGAACTGGGCTAAAAAAACATAAGGAGCCCCTTCCAGAGCTCTCGCCGGGGAAGTTGCGATGTCTAGGGTTTCCCCTCTAGCCCCTTCTCTCTTGCTGCTGGGATCCCTTGCTCTAGCTTGGATAGGCGTGGCTTCTGCCCAAGCGCGGCCTTTTCAACCGGGCGATCTGGATGGGGATGGCCGTTTGACGGTGCACGATCGTAACCTGTTGGGGGCCTATTTGCGGGGGGAGCAGGGGCTGACTGACAACCAGATCCTGGCTGCCGATGTCGATCAGGACGGGCGGATTACGGAAGCCGATTGGCAGGTTCTGCAGCAGCGCCTTCAGACAGCTACGGAAGCTCCCACCGGACAGGTGCAGTTGGATTCTGCCTACTCTGGGCAGGTGGTGGACCGCCTCACAGGGCAGCCCTTGGCTGGGGTGGAGGTAGCCATCCCAGGGGCAGGGATTGCAGTGCGCACCGATGCCCAGGGGCGGTTTCGCCTGCCAGGGCCGCTGCCGGCAGAAGAGATTTTGGTGGCGCGGCTGGAGAACTATTTGCCCTATTCCCAGAGCACAGGCAACGGAGAGATCGGCCGGGATCGACCTCTGCAGTTGCAGTTGGAGCGCTGGGATCCCAACACTACGCTGGTGCTGGAGGCCAATGTCATTCGCCTCGGCGATAACCGGTATTCGCCTGAGTCGGCGGCTGCCAGCCAGTTTCTAGGGCCTGCCCAAGCGGTAGAGATGACCCGCTCCTTCACCTTGGAACGCCTGCCGCCTCGCCCACCGGTTTTGCGGATTGGATCCCTGATTGGGTTGGATACTGCCGCTGCCTATCGGGCTGGCCAATCTCGGATCCCCACCGCCGATATGTCCCCTCTACAAGTCCTTCTGAATGGGGTGGAAGTTGAGCAAGTTCAGCTAGGAGGAGACGACCTGCGCATCCCTCTGCCGCTACAGCACTTGCGCCTAGGTTCAAACACCGTAACGCTGCGCACTGGCAAAACTTGGGTTCAGACAGGCGGGATCGTCAGCGGCCCCCGTGTCAGTATTCCTCTTTTTGGTGGATCCCTGCAAATTCTACTGCCGCTAGGAGGTAACCCCCTCAGCCAGCAGGGTGGAGCGTGGGTGGATTACGACGATGTGCAGTTAGCCAACGTCACGATTGAGCTCCGCAACTAACCTAACTTGCGCTGGCTAGGGATCCTGGCCAAAGCCCTTCCGAAAGGGCAGATGGCCTGCTGTTACCTCTGCCCCAGCACCTATGGAGAGGATTCCCAACATTTGCGGGTGCGTTATGTCAGCGTCGAAGGGGATGCTTCGAGGACGTGTCTGCAGGTCGCAAGCCCATTCGCCACAGCTTCATCCGCCCCGCCCGCCCATCGAACGTGAAACCCACCCTTGGGCCGTGGCCGTACGGCGGCATCCGGAGTTCACCTGCCCCAGCTTGCCCAGACATGCCACGGCTGTTGCGGGGAGAGAGGCGGATAGCTACCCTATCGAGAGGACAGGTTCCTTTGCCGACGGCCAGCCTGGGCCTATGGGCAGGAAGCAAGCGCTGAGTAAGGTGGTTCTCTCTGGTGTGGCTCTTGCCAGCTCAGCGCTTCTAGCTGCCTGTGGCCGGGATCCTGGTCCTTGGTCTCGCCAGTTTGGCACCCCTTCCTCCGACGAGGCGCGCGCCCTTGCTGAGGACGGGCAGGGGAATGTCTGGGTGGCAGGGATCACCGAAGGAAGCCTTCCTGGCCAAAGTTCTGCGGGGGGCAGTGACGTTTTCTTGCGCAAGTACAACGCCCAGGGCCGAGAGCTCTGGACGCGGCAGTTTGGTACCCCTGCTTCGGACGAGGTTGTTGCCCTGGCAGTGGACAGGAGGGGGAATGCCTGGGTGGCAGGGATGACCCACGGTGCCTTCCCTGGCTACAGCAATGCCGGCGAAGAAGACATCTTCCTGCGCAAGTACGATCCCCAAGGCAGAGAGCTCTGGACGCAGCAGTTGGGTAGCGCTGGGCCTGACCAGGTCATCGCCATCGCTGTGGATGGCAAGAGCAACGTCTGGGTTGCAGGAACAGGGGCAGGCAAGAGCTTTGTGCGCCAGTACAACGCCAACGGCAAGCCGCTTTGGGTCCGCGAGTTGGGAGCCCACCAGCAGGTCGCTGCCCTGGCTGCCGATGGGGCAGGAAACCTCTGGATAGCCGGATTTGTCCGCGACCGCGCAAGAACCGGTGGCTTTGTCTGCAAGTACGATCCCAGTGGCAACCAGGTTTGGATGCGCCAGTTTTCCCACCGAGGAGGCGACGGCGCTCTTTCCGTGGCCGTGGGAGGGGAGGGGAAGGTTTGGGTGGCAGGCTACGCCCAGGGCAAGAATCCGTCCAAGGCCTATGAGGTCTTCGCCCATCAGTACGATCTGTACGGCAACGAGCTCTGGAGCCGCCAATTTGCAGGTGGGCAAGGGGAGCGCGTCCTAGCCATTGCTGTGGATGGGAGTGGAAGGATTTGGGTAGCAGGCCACACGCAGGGGTCTTCCTCGAGGCGCAGCGACGCCTTCGTCCGCCTTTACGAGGCCAACGGCGGCGAGCTCTGGCGCCATCAGTTTGGCAGCGCCGACTTCGACTGGATCCAGGCCATTGCTGTAGGCCAAGAGGGCAACCTCGTGGTGGCAGGCGTAACCTGGGGATCCCTTGCCGACCAGTCCCATGCTGGGATGAAGGATGTCTTTGTGCGCAAGTACGGTCGTTAGTCCGGGGTTATTTTTCTGGAGCAGGATCCGGCTCCCCTGGTTGTTCTTTCGGCAGCCGATACGGATCTCACCGCCTTGAGCGCGGCTCTTTCGCTTCTGCCCCAAGACTTCCCGGAGGTGCGGGCTGCCAATTTTGATGGCTTAGAGGTGGCCAAATAGGTGGCAGCCGTAGAAAGCTACGCCGTGCTAAGCTTTGGGCGGTGCGGCTTTGGCCGGAAGGAAGGATTTGGAAGAGATGAAAAAAAAGGGTGTTTAGGATAGCTCTTTTAGGAGCCTTGACTTCTTTTGCCGGTTCAATTTTTCTGGGAGCCTGCGGTCCTCGTTCAACCGATTCAGATCCAGTCGACCGTCCAATCGATTCGGATTCAGTCGGTTGGCTCCGCCAGTTCGGAACTTCTGAGCATGGCGAGGCCACTTCCGTTGCTGTTGATGGCCAGGGGAACGTTTGGATAGCGGGATCCACTGAGGGAGCCCTTCCCAGCCAGTCGAGCGCTGGCGGTTAAGATGCCTTTGTGCTCAAGTACAGTCGCTAGTCAGGACATACCTTGAGAAAGGTTGCATGAGGGTCACCTAGCGCTAGGCCATGCACCGAATAGCAGCTTTGCCCGGAGGATGGGATCCCACCCAGTCCGGGGTTATTTTTCTGGAGCAGGATCCGGCTCCCCTTGTGGTTCTTTCGGCAGCCGATACGGATCTCACCGCCCTGAGCGCGGCTCTTTCGCTTCTGCCCCAAGACTTCCCGGAGGTGCGGGCTGCCAATCTCTTGCACTTGCAGCAGCCCCTGAGCATCGACGACTACGCCGAGAAGGTATTGCAGCAAGCTCAAGTTATCCTCATTCGCCTGCTGGGGGGAAGGGCCTACTGGAGCTACGGCCTAGAGGTGGCCAAACAGGTGGCAGCCGAGGCGGGATCCACCCTAATTGTCATTCCCGGCGATGATCGCCCTGACTGGGATCTGGTGAGCCATTCCACTGTGCCCCTGGGCGTGGCGGATCGGGTGTGGCGGTACTGGCTGGAGGGGGGAGCGGAGAATGTGGCGGCCTGTCTGCTGTTTCTAGCCAGGGAATTTTTGGGGCGCCAATATCCCGTGCCGGATCCTCAAGTGTTGCCTCGCCTGGGGGTCTACCACCCTCCTGTCGCTCTGCCGGCTCCTTCCCCAGCTCCCAAGGTGGGGATTTTGCTCTACCGGGCCCATGTGCTGGCGGGAAACACCCAGCCCATCGATGCTTTGGCCAGAGCCCTGCTGGAGCGGGGGTTGCAGCCCTTTTGCCTTTACACCTATAGCCTTCAAGACCCGGACTTGCCTCAAGCCCTTCGGGATCACTTTGGCGGCCAGATTGAGGTGTTGCTCAATACCACCAGTTTTTCGCTAGCGCGCTTGGACAGCCAGCAGCTCGATGTGAAACTATGGCAGGAGTTGGATGTGCCCGTTTTGCAGGTCATCCTCAGCAGTGGACCCCGGCAGAGCTGGCAGGACTCGACGCGGGGCTTGGGGGCGCGGGATCTGGCCATGAATGTGGCTTTGCCCGAGGTGGATGGGCGCATTATTAGCCGCGCCATTTCCTTTAAAGCTGTTCAACAGCGGGATCCCCGCTTGCAAACGGAAGTCGTGGCCTATGAGGCGGTGCCGGATCGGGTGGAGTTTGTAGCCGATCTAGCAGCCAACTGGGTAAAACTGCGGCGCACTCCCCCTTCCCAGCGGCGACTGGCTTTGATTTTGGCCAACTACCCCAGTCGGGATGGACGCCTGGCCAATGGAGTTGGGTTGGATACGCCAGCTAGCTGCGTCGAGATCCTCAAGGCCCTGAAGGAAAACGGCTACCAAGTGGGCCCCCTGCCCCAGAGCGGCGATGAGTTGATTGGCTGGCTAACCCAAAGCCAAACCTATGACCCGCTGGGATCCCTGCGCCCGGCTCGGCAATGCCTTTCCGCTGACCTTTACCGCGAGTGGTTTGCCTGCTTGCCGGAGCCCATCCAAACCGATCTCATCCGGCAATGGGGGGATCCGCCCTCTCAGGATATTCCCGTGGTGGGACTGCAGCTAGGGCACGTTTTTGTCGGCATCCAGCCGCCGCGAGGCTACGACCGGGATCCTTCTTTGAACTACCACGCCCCAGATCTGGTGCCCCCCCACGAGTACTTGGCCTTTTACCTGTGGCTGCGGCAGGTCTTTGGCGTGCAGGCGGTGGTGCATGTGGGCAAGCACGGCAACTTAGAATGGCTGCCCGGCAAGGGATCCGCCCTTTCCTCTACCTGCTACCCGGAGATTGCCCTGGGGCCCCTGCCCCACTTTTACCCTTTTATCGTCAACGATCCAGGGGAAGGATCCCAGGCCAAGCGGCGAGCCCAAGCCGTAATTATCGACCACCTCACCCCGCCCCTCACGCGCGCCGAGCTGTACGGCCCCTTGGCAGAGTTGGAGCGGCTGATGGATGAGTACGTGCAGGCCCAACAGTTGGATCCCAGCCGCTGTCCCCTCATTCGCGCCCAGATTGAGGAGCTGGTCCGCTCAGAGCACCTGGATCAGCAGTTCAACCTGGAAAAAGAGGAAGATTGGAACCGCCTGGATGGCTATCTCTGCGAGCTCAAAGAATCCCAAATCCGGGACGGGCTGCACATCTTTGGCCGCATGCCCAGCGGCGAGCAACTGGTAGATCTTCTGGTGTCCCTAGCCCGCTACCCCGGCCATGGACAGCTGGGCCTTACCCAAGCCATTGCCCGCGACTGGGGATGGGACTGGGATCCCTTGACCGCCGACCTGACGGATCCCTGGCCGGACAAGCCATAGCCTAGCCCAGCTTCTCCAGGCGGGCCTGCAAGAGCTGCCTCTGGGCCTCCAGCTCCGCCAGTTGCTTGCGGCTAGCCTGCACCACGTCAGAGTTGGCGCGGCTCAAGAAGTTGGGGTTTTCCAGGCGAGTGCGGATCCCTTGGGCCTCTTTTTCCAGTTTGGCTAGGTCTTTCTGCAGCTTGGCCCGCAGCGCTTCCACGTCCACCAGCCCTGCCAGGGGCACCAGCACCTGCACCGTGCCCACCACGGCCGCCGCCACCTGCCTGGGCTCCGTGGCTAGGGATCCTGCAATCTCCAGCGACTCAACCTTGGCCAGCTCGCGGATATAGGCCTGGGCGGCGGTGAGAATCTGCTGCTCTTCAGGATCCTCGGTAACCAGCAGCGCGGCGATGGTTTGATGGGGCTTGAGGCCAGCTTCCGCTCGCAGGTTGCGCAGGCTGGTGATGACTTGGGTGACCAAGCCAAACTCCCGCTCCAGTTGGGGGTTAACCCAGCTGGGGTCAGGGGTGGGATAGGGCTGCACCGAGATGGAAGTGGTTTGGTTAGCCTGGGTGAGGAGTTGCCAGACTTCCTCGGTGACGTGGGGCATCCAGGGGTGGAGCAGCCGCAGAATGGTCTCCAGCACGGTGGCCAGTACCTGCTGCGCCGTGCGCTTGGAGGCCAGGTCTTCTCCCCGCAGCCGGGGTTTAGCCAGCTCGATGTACCAGTCACAAAAGTCGTCCCAAATTAGGGAATACAGAAGCCGCGCCCCCTCGCCCAGGCCGTAGGCTTCCAGCTCCTCGATCACTTGGGTGGCTGTGGAGTGCAGCCGGGAGAGGATCCAGCGATCGGCCAGCTCCAGCGCTTCCGGGACAGGGGATCCCAGTTGGGCGGGGGTCTGTCCCTCCAAGTTCATCAACACAAAGCGGGAGGCGTTCCAGATCTTGTTGGCAAAGTTGCGGGCTGCCTCCACGCTGGCACTCTCGCCGGTCTTGCGGTCGTAAGCCAAGCGGATATCCTGCCCGGCCCCCACCACTTCCCTGACCAGAGCGTAGCGCAGGGCATCGGTGCCGTACTTGTCCAAGAGCTCGATGGGATCGATGCCGTTGCCCTTGGACTTGGACATCTTCGCCCCGTGCTCGTCCCGCACCAGGCCGTTGATGTAGACATCTTTGAAGGGGATCTGGCCGGTAAACTGCACCCCCATCATGGCCATGCGGGCCACCCAGAAAAAGATGATGTCGAAGCCCGTCGACATCAGGGAGGTGGGGTAGTAGCGCTTGAAGTCCTCCGTCTCCTCTGGCCAGCCCAGCGTGGAAAAGGGCCACAGCGCTGAGCTAAACCAGGTGTCCAAAACATCGGGATCCCGCTCCAGCCGCTCAACTTCTGGACCAAACTTCTCCCGCGCCTTGATCCAGGCTTCCTCCTCATTGCGAGCCACCACAAAAACCTGGGGATCCTCAGGGAGCTGGCCGTTGATGACCGGATACCAGGCTGGGATCTGGTGCCCCCACCACAGTTGTCGCGAGATGCACCAGGGGCGCAGCTTCTCCAGCCAGCCCGTGTAAACCTTGGTCCAGCGCTCCGGAATAAAGCGGGGGTTGTGGTGTTCCCGCTCCTCCTGCAAGCAACGAGCTGCCATCCCCGAGACATCGCAAAACCACTGGATGGAGAGCAAAGGCTCAATGGGCACACCCCCCCGGTCGCTATAGGGCACGGTGTGGGTGTACTCTTCCACCTTCTCCAGCAGGCCGTGCTCGGCAAACCACTGCACCACCTTCTCGCGGGCCACAAAGCGATCCAGGCCGGTGAAGGGATCCCCGTTCTCGTTGAGGGTGCCGTCCTTGTTGAGGATGTTGATCAAGGGCAACTGGTGGCGCTGGCCCATCTCAAAGTCGTTGGGGTCGTGGGCTGGGGTAACCTTGACGCATCCAGACCCAAAGGTGGGATCCACATACTCGTCGGCAATGATGGGGATAAGGCGATCCTTGATGGGCAGCCGAATGAACTGGCCGATGAGATGGCGGTAGCGCTCGTCTTGGGGGTTAACCGCCACGGCTGTATCCCCCAGCATTGTCTCAGGGCGGGTGGTGGCCACCACCAGGTACTGGCTGGGGTCGGCGGCCAAGGGGTAGCGGAAATGCCAGAGGTGGCCCTTGACCTCTTTGTTGTCCACCTCGATGTCGGAGACCGCCGACTGGGTGGCCGGACACCAGTTGACCAGATACTCGCCCCGATAGATGAGCCCTGCTTCGTAGAGGCGGACAAAGGCTTCCGTAACGGCCCGGCTCAGCCCCTCATCGAGGGTAAAGCGATCCCGTGTCCAGTCCAGCGACAAGCCCAGCCGCCGCAGTTGGCTTTTGATGGTGCCCTGCGACTTCTCCTTCCAAGCCCAGGCCCGCTCTAGAAAAGCCTCGCGGCCCAGGTCAAAGCGGCTCTTGCCCTCCTGGCGCAGTTGGTTTTCCAGAATGGTGTGCACGGCAATGCTGGCATGATCCGTGCCCGGCAGCCAGAGGACGTTGTAGCCGCGCATGCGCTTGTAGCGCACCACCACATCCGGCAGGGTAAAGGCAAAGGCATGGCCCATGTGCAGGCTGCCCGTGACATTGGGCGGGGGCAGGACCATGCTGAAGGCTTCCCCCGGCGCCTTGGGATCCGCCACGTAAAACCCCTTTTCCTCCCAAAAGCGCTGCCACTTGGGCTCGGTCTCAAAGGGGTTGTACTGGCTGGGCAGGTTGGCGAGGGAAGGTGCAGCAGTCATGCGGAGGCTGGGTTGCTCAAAGGACTACCCTAACTAGGTTAGCAAGCTTACTCCCAGCCGTCGGGCTCTTTTGGGGAGGTGGGCTTTGCTGGGGATCCCTCTTGACCCTGTAGTTAGCTACAGGGTTTAGACTAAGAGAGCTTCTGGAGAGAGGGTAGAGAACCCGGCATGTCTGAGCTGCTGCGGGTGGGTCAGGTAGCCGAGAAGTTGGGCATCAGCCCCCAAACCCTCTACTTCTACGAGCGCCTGGGGCTCATCCCCAAGCCCCGTAGGACAGAGGGGGGCTACCGCCTCTACGGAGAAGCTGAGCTGGAGCGGCTAGCTTTCATTGCCCGCGCTAAGGCTTTGGGACTTACCCTGGCCGAGATCAAAGAATTGCTCCTGCTTCAGGAGAACGGGCAAGCCCTGCCCTGTTGGCAGGTGTACGTAAAGCTAACTGAAAAACTAAGACAAATCGACAAGTCAATTGCCCATCTCCAGGAACTTAGAGGGGAGTTATCGACACTCATTGAAAAGTGTCAACAAAAATTTTCTGAGCAGGAGAAAAGTTCCTCTTGCGCTATCTTTCAACAGCAACAGCTTAATAACCCATGACAAGAGAACCCTTTTTCCCATTTTCTGCTAAAGCTTGGCAGCCCTTGTGTCCAAAGAGCGGGGAGCAAGGGATCCCGGTTCAACTGATTACGCTGAAGAGCCTTCTGTCTTGTCAGGCTTTGGAGCAACTTAATGCTAACGCCAGCTATGCGTTTTGTCGGGATCCCCTTTGCCCCGTCGTCTATTTTTCTGAGGAAGGTCAGAGCTTTGGGGTTGACGACCTCAAGGTTCCCGTCTTTCAAAAAGAAAGTGGCGAGGACGTGCCTGTCTGCTACTGTTTTGGATGGACGCGCCGGCGCATTTGGCAAGAGCTCCAGGGATCCAAAACGCCCCAGGCTATCCTCAAGGGGATTGCCGACCACATCAAAGCCAGGGGCTGTGGCTGTCAGGTGAACAACCCGCAGGGATTTTGCTGTCTGGAAAACGTCAGACAAGTCATCTTGGAGATGCAGCAAAGGAAGGCTGAGGAACAAAACCCGATTATTGGCTGAAATAGGCGTTGAGCCATTCCAGACATTCCATAAAGTAAAACACCAGCGGCCCGGTAAAGACGTAGCTATCGCCCCGATCCAAAATGCCGCCGTGGCCGGGAATGAGATCCCCGGAGTCTTTTACTCCCGCATCCCGTTTCATGAGGGACTCGGTGAGATCCCCCAGCAGGCTGGTTAACCCAATCAAAAACCCCAGAATGCCCCCACTCAACCAGCTCCACGGCCAGCCCAGGTAATA